>NZ_JBHIRJ010000007.1:0-82894 GCF_042197045.1 Bartonella sp. AA74HLJMH | reverse complement strand
ACCGTTGTTACGGGTCGTGTTGAGCGTGGTGTTATTAAAGTTGGAGAGGAAATCGAGATTATCGGTATTCGTCCAACGTCTAAGACGACGGTTACAGGCGTTGAAATGTTCCGCAAGCTTTTAGATCAAGGTCAAGCGGGTGATAATATAGGAGCTCTGCTACGTGGTGTTGACCGTGAAGGGATTGAGCGTGGTCAAGTATTGGCGAAGCCAGGATCCGTTACACCTCATACACGGTTTAAAGCAGAAGCTTACATTTTGACAAAAGATGAAGGTGGACGTCATACACCATTTTTCACGAATTATCGTCCTCAGTTTTACTTCCGTACGACGGATGTTACAGGTATTGTTACGCTTCCAGAAGGAACGGAAATGGTTATGCCAGGTGACAATGTTGCGATGGATATTTCGTTGATCGTTCCGATAGCGATGGAAGAGAAACTTCGTTTTGCTATTCGTGAAGGTGGTCGTACTGTTGGTGCCGGTATCGTCTCTAAGATCATTGAATAAATAATGCTTGTTAAAGGGGTGTTAAAAGTGTTTTAGTTTTGAGAGTTAGGGGTATAGCTCAGTTGGTAGAGCGGCGGTCTCCAAAACCGCAGGTCGCGGGTTCAAGTCCTGCTGCCCCTGCCAAAGAGGGATTTTACATATAAGGGAGTGGATTTTGCTGCCTTTTTCGCTTTTTTTGATATGGGGCTTGTTTTTTTGTGTGTGAAACGGTATTGAATAGAAAGTAAGGAAATTGCATAAGTCTGAAAGTTGGCTTTTGCGTTTTTTCCTGTTTATTTTGTTCTATAAAACACAATAGGACTAGAGAGAGTATAGTGTGACGATGGCATCTAAAACCAATCCGATTACCTTTTTGAAGCAGGTTTATGCAGAAACAATTAAAGTGAAATGGCCTACACGTCGTGAGACGGTTATTTCTACTATTATGGTTTTGTTGGTAACTGCATTGGCTTCAGCTTTCTTTTTTATTGTGGATCAGGTTATGCATTTTGGTGTTTGGCGGGTTATTGATCTTCTGAAATATCTTTTTAGTTGAGAATGTAAGGAAGTGTGATTGTGGCAGCTCGTTGGTATATTGTTCAGGCATATTCAAATTTTGAAAAGAAAGTAGCGGAAGCTATTGATAAGGAGGCAAAGCAAAAGGGACTTGATCATCTTTTTGAGAAGATTTTTGTTCCAACAGAGCGTGTTGTAGAGGTTCGTCGTGGACGCAAAGTTGATGCTGAGCGAAAATTTTTTCCTGGTTATGTTCTTGTTCGTGCTGAGTTAACAGATGAAGTTTATCATCTTATTAAGAATACGCCTAAAGTGACAGGTTTTTTAGGGTCGGATGCGCGTCCTGTTCCTATTTCTGATCGAGAGGTTGAACAAATTCTCAAACAAGTTCAGGAAAGGGTTGAGTCTCCAAAGTCCTCTGTATTGTTTGAGGTTGGAGAGCAAGTTCGCGTTGCTGATGGTCCTTTTGTTTCGTTTAATGGAATTGTTCAAGAGGTTGAAGAAGAGCGCTCTCGTCTTAAGGTTGAAGTGCTTATTTTTGGGCGTCCTACGCCTGTTGATTTGGAATTTGGTCAGGTTGAAAAACTCTGATTAAACTTAGAGTAGTTTTAATTACTTTAAGGAAGGAGTGGGAGGTGATTTATAGCTTTTGTCGGCTTAATGATCCGAACCACGTGACTGCAAGCGGGTAACGGGCAAGATGAATTGTCAGTATACCAGTGAAATTAAAGGCAGATTGTTATGGCAAAAAAAAGTATAGGTCAGCTTAAGTTGCAGGTTCCTGCAGGAGCTGCTACTCCATCTCCACCAATTGGTCCAGCTCTTGGGCAGCGTGGTATTAATATCATGGAATTTTGTAAGGCGTTTAATGCAGCGACACAAGAAATGGAAAAGGGGGCACCGATTCCAGTTGTTATTACGTATTACCAAGATAAGTCTTTCACCTTTTCTCTCAAGACGCCTCCTGTATCATTCTTTTTAAAGAAGGAAGCAAACCTGAAATCTGGCTCAAAAGAGCCTGGTAAAGTGTCTGTAGGAAGCATTTCTCGCGATAAAATTCGTTCGATTGCGGAATCAAAGATGAAAGATCTTAATGCGAATGACATTGAGGCAGCAATGCGTATGGTTGAAGGTTCTGCTCGCTCGATGGGCTTGGAAGTGGTGGGCTAATATTATGGCAAAAGTAGCAAAAAGAATAAAAAATATCCGAAAAGATATTGATTTTAATGAACTCTACGCTTTAAAAGATGCCGTTTCAATGGTTAAGGAGCGTGCCGTTGCTAAGTTTGATGAAACAATCGAAATTTCAATGAACTTGGGTGTTGATCCTCGTCATGCTGATCAAATGGTTCGAGGCGTTGCTCATTTGCCTAATGGAACAGGGAGAAATATTCGTGTTGCCGTTTTTGCTCGTGGGGATAAGGCTGAGGAAGCTAAGGCGGCAGGAGCTGATATTGTGGGTGCCGAAGATTTATTTGAAAGCGTTAATAGAGGGACTATAGATTTTGATCGTTGTATTGCAACGCCAGACATGATGCCTCTTGTTGGTCGTCTTGGTAAGATTCTTGGTCCACGGAGTTTGATGCCGAATCCGAAAGTTGGTACTGTAACACTTGATGTCGCCGGTGCTGTCAAAGCTTCTAAAGGTGGTGCTGTTGAGTTTCGCGTGGAAAAAGCTGGTATTGTGCATGCTGGTATTGGTAAGGCTTCTTTTGGTGTTGAAAAAATCGTAGAAAATATAAAAGCCTTTGCAAGTGCAGTTATTAAAGCCAAACCGCAAGGTGCAAAAGGTGAGTATATTAAGCGCGTTGCTGTTTCGTCGACTATGGGAATTGGTGTTAAAGTTGATCCAGCAACGGTTCGTTCAGAGCTAGTATAAGCTGATTTATAATTTTGTTTTGGGGTATGGGAATATCAAAATTGTATTTAAAATGCTGATTTTGATCAGCTCGCTATCTAAGCTTTATAGGGCTTAGGTTGTACCGGGAGAAATTCCGGAATATCCTGTCCGAGATTGTAGGTGATGCTTTTAAGTATCTTAATCAAAAAAAACCTGCATGAGACTGGGGTAAAAACTGAGAGTTAAAAGACTTAAAGGGTTTGAGCCAAGGTTGCCTTTGAACGCTGTGCGTGAAAAAGGGGACAGGATCCTCATCGGTGACATGAAGTATTTTATGTTATCAAAGGTAACCAACAGGTTTGTTTTAAGCAAATCTGTTAAATGGAGAGAGACAGTGAATAGAGCGGAAAAACGCGAATTTGTTACATGGCTTAACGAGGCTTTTCGGAAGTCTGGTTCTGTTGTTGTTGCACATTATTCCGGTCTGACAGTTTCACAGATGAATGATCTGCGTTCGAAAATGGGTGAAGCTGGCGGTGCCGTTAAGGTCGCCAAAAACCGTCTTGCTAAAATCGCTCTTCAGGGCACGGAATCTGAATCGATAGTGGGTTTGTTTACTGGACAAACACTTATTGCTTATTCAGAAGATCCAATCACAGCACCGAAAGTTGCTGTTGATTTTGCGAAAAGCAATGACAAATTTGTCATACTTGGCGGTTCAATGGGTGCAACAAGTTTAACTGTAGATGCTGTGAAGTCATTGGCTTCATTGCCTTCATTAAACGAGTTGCGTGCAAAACTTGTGGGTATGATTTCTACCCCTGCGACCCGTATTGCACAGGTTGTTAATGCCCCTGCTGGTCAGGTTGCACGTGTCATTGGAGCATATGCTCAGGAGGATAAGGCGGCTTAAGGCTGTTTGTATTCACGTTTATGGAAGAGCTTTAATGCTTTTCTGTTTTTTTGAATAAGATTTAATAATGGTTCAAATCTTTTAATTGAAGGAATTTAAAAATGGCTGATCTAGAGAAGATCGTAGAAGACCTTTCTAATCTAACCCTTTTGGAAGCCGCTGAGCTTTCTAAGTTACTTGAAGAAAAGTGGGGAGTTTCGGCTGCTGCTCCTGTAGCTGTCGCTGCTGTTGCTGGTGCTGCTGCTCCAGCTGCTGAAGAAAAAACAGAATTTGATGTTATTCTTGTTGAAGGTGGCACACAAAAAATTAATGTTATTAAGGAAGTTCGTGCTCTTACTGGACTTGGTCTTAAAGAAGCTAAAGATCTGGTTGAAGGTGCACCTAAGCCTATTAAAGAGGCTGCTTCTAAAGAAGAAGCAGAAAAAATTAAATCTCAACTTGAAGCTGCCGGTGCTAAGGTGGAACTTAAGTAAATTTAATTTTATCGGCGGGCATTTATGTTCGCCGATTTTCTTTCTCTTAATACAAAGAGGGAAAATAATGAGTAAAAAACTTTTCCCAATGGTTTCGTAACAGGAATGGGATAGGTTTGGATTACTTACCCCTTCATCATAGAGTCAAAGAGATAAATGGCTTATGTTGGTGGGGAAAGTTAATGATGCTCATTATTGAGTGTCAAGTGAACTGGTCTGCATATGCAGGTTAATGGTATAAGGCTTTCAAGGTTGGTCTACCTTGAAGAGTAAAGATCAAGGAGCGACGATGGCTCAGACTCACGCAATGATGTCTCAATTCAATGGTCGTAAGCGCGTACGGAAATTTTTTGGTAAGATTCCTGAAGTAGCAGAAATGCCGAATCTTATTGAGGTTCAAAAAGCCTCATACGATCAATTTCTCATGGTTGAGGAACCGAAAGGTGGGCGACCAGATGAAGGTTTGCAAGCTGTTTTTAAATCGGTTTTTCCTATTTCAGATTTTTCCGGTACAGCTATGCTTGAGTTTGTAGGTTATGAATTTGATTTACCAAAATTTGATGTTGAAGAGTGCCGTCAACGTGATTTAACTTATGCTGCCCCATTAAAGGTCATATTGCGTTTGATTGTTTTTGATGTTGATGAGGATACTGGCTCCAAAGATATCAAAGACATTAAAGAGCAAGGCGTTTATATGGGCGATATGCCTTTAATGACGACGAATGGTACCTTTATTGTTAATGGTACGGAGCGTGTTATTGTTTCTCAGATGCATCGTTCTCCTGGTGTCTTTTTTGACCATGATAAAGGAAAGTCCCATTCATCAGGAAAGCTTCTTTTTGCTGCTCGTGTTATTCCGTATCGTGGTTCTTGGCTTGATATTGAGTTTGATGCTAAGGACATCATTTATGCGCGTATTGATCGACGGCGCAAGATTCCTGTTACTAGTCTTTTGATGGCATTAGGTATGGATGCGTCGGATATTTTATCGACGTTTTATGATAAAGTGACTTATGAGCGTGATGGAGAAGGATGGCGAGTTCCTTATTCTGTGGATCGCTTTAAAGGAATGAAGCTCATTTCTGACCTTATAGATGCAGATAGTGGTGAAGTCGTTGCGGAGGCTGGTAAAAAATTAACAGTTCGTACTGCGAAGTCTTTGGTAGAAAAAGGACTTAAAGCGGTTAAAGTTAGTGAAGATGATTTATTAGGTTGTTATCTAGCCGAAGATATCGTCAATTACGAAACAGGTGAAATCTACCTTGAAGCTGGTGATGAAATTGACGAAAAAGTATTAAAAGTTCTGCTCGATGTTAGTGCTGATCAAGTCAATATTCTTGATATTGATCACATGAATATTGGCGCTTACATCCGCAATACTTTGAAGGTGGATAAAAATGAAAGTCGGCAGGATGCGTTATTTGATATTTACCGGGTGATGCGTCCAGGTGAACCTCCAACAATCGATACAGCAGAAGCAATGTTCCATTCATTGTTTTTTGATCCAGAGCGTTATGATCTTTCAGCTGTCGGGCGTGTTAAGATGAATTTACGTATGGATCTTGATTGTCCAGACACAGTTCGCATTTTACGCCAAGAGGATATTCTTGCTGTTGTTAAGATGTTGGTTGAATTGCGTGATGGACGTGGTGAAATTGATGATATTGATAATCTTGGCAACCGTCGCGTTCGTTCCGTCGGGGAGTTGATGGAAAATCAATATCGCATTGGTCTTCTTCGTATGGAACGTGCGATAAAAGAGCGTATGTCATCGGTTGAAATTGATACAGTTATGCCACAGGATTTGATCAATGCAAAGCCTGCGGCAGCAGCAGTCCGTGAATTTTTTGGGTCTTCACAATTGTCGCAGTTTATGGATCAAACCAATCCATTGTCAGAAATTACCCATAAGCGCCGTCTTTCTGCTCTTGGTCCAGGTGGTTTGACTCGTGAACGTGCGGGTTTTGAAGTCCGTGACGTACATCCTACGCATTATGGTCGTATTTGTCCGATTGAAACACCAGAAGGCCCCAATATTGGTCTGATTAACTCCTTAGCAACATTTGCGCGAGTTAACAAATATGGCTTTATTGAAAGCCCATATCGAAAAATTATTGATGGAAAAGTCACAAAAGAAGTTATTTATCTTTCAGCGATGGAAGAAGCAAAGCATTATGTCGCTCAGGCTAATTCTTCATTAGATAACGAAGGTCGTTTTATAGAAGAGTTTGTTGTTTGCCGTCATGCTGGTGAAGTTTTAATGGCGCCGCGTGATCATGTTGATTTGATGGATGTTTCACCAAAACAGTTGGTTTCAGTTGCAGCAGCGCTTATTCCTTTTTTGGAAAATGATGATGCGAATCGTGCGCTTATGGGATCGAACATGCAGCGTCAAGCAGTTCCTCTTGTACGCGCTGAAGCGCCATTTGTTGGGACGGGAATGGAATCTATTGTTGCGCGCGATTCAGGAGCTGCTGTGAGTGCAAAACGTAGTGGTGTTGTTGATCAAGTCGATGCTACCCGTATTGTTATCCGTGCAACAGAAGATTTAGATCCTTCAAAATCAGGCGTTGATATTTACCGCTTACAGAAATTTCAGCGTTCTAATCAGTCCACTTGTATTAATCAGCGTCCTCTTGTACATGTCGGTGATAGGGTAGAGAAAGGTGATATCATTGCAGATGGTCCATCCACGGATCTTGGTGATTTGGCTCTTGGGCGGAATGTTCTCGTAGCCTTTATGCCTTGGAATGGATACAATTATGAAGATTCTATTTTGTTATCCGAGCGCATTGTTGCTGATGATGTGTTTACTTCAATTCATATCGAGGAATTTGAAGTTGCGGCACGCGATACAAAACTTGGACCTGAGGAAATTACGCGCGACATTCCTAATGTTGCGGAAGAAGCGTTAAGAAATCTTGATGAAGCTGGCATTATTTATATTGGTGCTGAAGTTCAACCAGGTGATATTTTAGTTGGAAAGATTACCCCGAAAGGTGAAAGTCCCATGACGCCGGAAGAAAAGCTTCTGCGTGCAATTTTTGGGGAAAAGGCATCCGATGTTCGTGATACTTCTATGCGTATGCCTCCTGGGACTTTTGGTACTGTTGTTGAAGTTCGCGTTTTTAATCGCCATGGCGTGGAAAAAGATGAACGTGCGATGGCAATTGAGCGTGAAGAAATTGAGCGTTTAGCAAAAGACCGTGATGATGAACAGTCTATTCTTGATCGCAATGTTTATGCGCGCCTCACCGATATGTTGACAGGTAAAGTTGCTGTAGAAGGTCCGAAAGGCTTTTCGGGTAGTAAAAAGCTTGATAGTACAGTAATGGGGCATTATCCGCGATCCCAGTGGTGGCAATTTGCTGTTGAGGATGAAAAGCTTCAAAATGAAATTGAAGCTTTGCGCAAGCAATATGATGAATCAAAAGAAGCATTACAACGTCGCTTTATGGATAAGGTTGAAAAGGTCCAAAGAGGTGATGAAATGCCTCCTGGTGTCATGAAAATGGTGAAAGTTTTTGTGGCTGTGAAGCGCAAAATCCAACCAGGTGACAAGATGGCGGGACGTCACGGGAATAAGGGTGTTGTTTCACGTATTCTTCCCGTAGAAGATATGCCATTTCTTGAAGATGGGACCCATGCTGATATCGTCTTGAATCCGCTGGGTGTGCCTAGTCGTATGAATGTTGGACAAATTCTTGAAACGCATCTTGGTTGGGCATGTGCGGGGATGGGCAAGAAGATTGGTGCTTTGTTAGAGTTATATCAAGAGACTGGGGATATATTGCCGTTGCGTCAGCGTATTGAAAATCTTATGCCTGATGATAATCATAATGAACCAGTTCGTCAGTATGATAATGAAAGCCTTTACAAATTGGCATTGCAGATGAAGAAAGGGGTTTCAATTGCAACGCCTGTTTTTGATGGAGCACATGAGTCTGATATTAACATGATGCTGGAAGACGCAGGCTTAGATAGTTCAGGGCAGGTTACGCTTTATGATGGTCGTACTGGGGAGCCTTTTGATCGTCCAGTAACGGTGGGATATATTTACATGTTGAAATTGCATCACCTTGTTGATGATAAGATTCATGCGCGTTCTATTGGTCCCTATTCACTTGTTACGCAGCAGCCATTAGGAGGTAAGGCACAATTTGGTGGTCAGCGTTTTGGTGAAATGGAGGTATGGGCGCTTGAAGCTTATGGTGCTGCATACACTTTGCAGGAGATGCTAACAGTAAAATCAGATGATGTGGCTGGTCGAACAAAAGTCTATGAGGCAATTGTGCGTGGTGATGATACATTTGAGGCAGGTATACCCGAAAGCTTTAATGTGTTGGTAAAAGAAATGCGCTCACTTGCTCTTAATGTGGAGCTTGATGATGCGCGTGAACTTATTGCACAGCGGGCATTGTCTGATACGGCAGAATAATAATTCAAGGAGCGCACTAGAAAAAGGCTGCGCTCTTATTACTTTAAGAGGCTCAATAACCTTATTAAGGCTATACAGGTCATTTTTAAAAGTAAATGTATTTTAAAGAAGATCTGTTATAAAATAAATGAGATATTACAACAGGTTCTAAGAATCTTTGAAGGAGAACAGCATGAACCACGAGGTCATGAATCTTTTCAATCCTCAAGCGCCAGCGCAGACATTTGACTCTATTCGTATTTCTATTGCGAGTCCTGAGAAAATTTTGTCCTGGTCGTATGGTGAGATTAAGAAGCCTGAGACTATTAATTATCGGACTTTTAAACCAGAACGTGATGGTCTTTTTTGTGCACGTATATTTGGCCCTATTAAGGACTATGAATGTCTATGTGGCAAATATAAACGCATGAAGTATAAGGGCATTATTTGTGAAAAATGTGGTGTAGAGGTTACTCTTTCGCGCGTACGTCGTGAGCGTATGGGGCATATTGAACTTGCGGCACCCGTTGCGCATATATGGTTTCTTAAATCATTACCAGGCCGTATTTCTACACTTTTAGATTTAACTTTAAAAGATATTGAACGGGTTCTTTATTTTGAGAATTATATTGTAACCGAACCAGGGTTAACATCTCTTAAGCTCCATCAGCTTCTTTCTGAAGAAGAATATATGCTTGCTATTGATGAATTTGGAGAAGATCAGTTTACAGCTATGATTGGCGCTGAAGCTATTTACGAGCTTTTAGCTAGTATGGAGTTAGATAAAATCGCTAATGATTTGCGTCTTGAATTAGCTGAAACAACTTCAGAGTTAAAGCAGAAAAAATTGATTAAACGACTTAAAATCGTTGAAAATTTTCTTGAATCTGGAAATAAGCCAGAGTGGATGATTATGAAAACAATTCCGGTTATTCCACCGGACTTGCGTCCATTGGTTCCGCTTGATGGTGGGCGTTTTGCGACATCAGATCTGAATGATCTTTATCGGCGTGTTATTAATCGTAATAACCGCTTGAAACGGCTGATTGAATTGCGTGCTCCTGGAATTATCGTACGCAATGAAAAGCGTATGGTACAAGAAGCTGTTGATGCATTGTTTGATAATGGACGGCGTGGGCGTGTGATTACTGGAGCCAATAAACGTCCTCTTAAGTCTTTATCAGATATGTTGAAGGGCAAGCAAGGGCGTTTTCGTCAGAACTTACTTGGGAAGCGTGTTGATTACTCGGGGCGTTCTGTTATCGTGACGGGTCCTGAATTAAAATTGCATCAATGTGGTCTTCCCAAAAAAATGGCTCTTGAATTATTTAAGCCTTTTATTTATGCGCGGCTTGATGCAAAAGGCTATTCATCAACGGTAAAGCAGGCAAAGAAGCTTGTTGAAAAAGAACATCCAGAAGTTTGGGATATCTTGGATGAGGTTATTCGTGAACACCCTGTTTTACTCAACCGCGCGCCAACATTGCACCGTTTGGGGATTCAGGCTTTTGAACCTATCTTAATTGAGGGAAAAGCTATACAGCTACATCCATTGGTGTGTACTGCTTTTAATGCAGATTTTGATGGTGATCAGATGGCGGTTCACGTGCCGCTTTCTCTTGAAGCACAGCTTGAAGCCCGTGTTTTGATGATGTCCACCAATAATATTCTTCATCCGGCAAATGGTGCTCCCATTATTGTTCCCTCACAGGATATGGTTCTTGGTCTTTATTATCTTTCAATTGTTTCTGAAAAAGAACCAGGTGAAGGAATGGCCTTTTCTGATATAGGTGAGCTTCATTATGCCTTGGAAAATAAGGTTATAACGCTTCATACGAAGATTAAAGGCCGTGTTAAGAATATGGGGAAGGATGGAAAAGAAGTCTCTAAACTTTATGATACGACACCTGGTCGTTTGATTATCGGTGAGCTTTTGCCAAAAAGTGCGGATATCTCATTTGATATTGTCAATCAAGAGATGACGAAAAAGAACATTTCTAAAATGATTGATCATGTTTATCGGCACTGTGGACAAAAAGAGACGGTTATTTTTTGTGACCGTATTATGCAGCTTGGCTTTTCTTATGCTTGTCGTGCAGGAATTTCATTCGGTAAGGACGATATGGTTATTCCTGATAGTAAGTCGCGTTTAGTCGCAGAAACAGAAGCTTTGGCTAAGGAGTACGAACAGCAATATAATGATGGTTTGATTACACAAGGTGAAAAATACAATAAGGTTGTAGATGCTTGGGGTAAATGTACAGATCGCGTCGCAGATGAAATGATGAAACGTATTCAAGCTGTGGATTTTGATCCTAAAACAGGTCGTCAACGGCCGATGAATTCTATCTATATGATGTCGCACTCTGGTGCTCGTGGTTCTGCTAACCAGATGAGACAATTGGCCGGTATGCGTGGATTAATGGCAAAACCATCGGGTGAAATTATTGAAACACCCATTATTTCAAATTTTAAAGAAGGTCTAACTGTTAATGAATACTTCAATTCCACGCATGGTGCACGTAAAGGACTTGCTGATACTGCGTTAAAGACGGCGAACTCTGGTTATTTAACACGGCGTCTTGTTGATGTTGCACAGGATGCTATTATTTCAGCAGTTGATTGTGGTACCGCAAAAGGGCTTACCATGCAGCCGATTGTTGATGCAGGACAAATTGTTGCCTCCCTTGGGCAAAGAATTCTTGGTCGTACAGCGCTTGTTGATATTCTACATCCTGTCTCTGGAGAGGTTATCCTTGAAGGTGGAGCAATGATTGAGGAAGCTGATGTCGCGAAGATTGAAGCAGCTGGGATTCAATCTGTTCAAATTCGTTCTGCATTAACATGTGAAACACGTCTTGGTGTTTGTGCAAAATGCTATGGTCGTGATTTGGCGCGTGGAACACCTGTTAATCAGGGAGAAGCGGTTGGTGTTATTGCTGCTCAATCCATTGGTGAGCCGGGAACACAGCTTACTATGCGTACTTTTCACTTAGGAGGAACTGCGCAGGTTGTTGATTCATCGTATTTAGAGGCATCTTATGAAGGTAAGGTGGAAATTCGTAATCGTAATGTAGTTCGTAATTCTGAAGGCCATTTGGTTGTTATGGGGCGTAATATGGCTATCCTTATCAAGGATGAGTTAGGAAAAGAGCGCGTTGTACATCGTGTTAGCTATGGTGCTCATATTTTTGTTGATGATGGTGATGTGGTTAAACGTGGCCAACGTATAGCAGAATGGGATCCTTATACACGTCCAATTTTAACGGAAGTTGAAGGCTATGTGGGTTTTGAAGATATGATTGATGGTTTATCTGTCACTGAAACAGCTGATGAATCTACGGGTATTACGAAGCGTTTGGTGATTGATTGGCGCGCTAATCCACGTGGTGCGGATCTTAAACCAGCTATTATTATTCACACGGATAAAGAAGGTGAATCCATTGCTAAATTGTATAAGGGAGGTGAAGCCCGTTATATGATGTCAGTGGAAACTATTCTTTCTGTTGAGCTTGGTGCTCATGTTAAGGCTGGTGATGTTATTGCTCGTTTGCCAATGGAAAGTGCCAAGACGAAAGATATTACGGGTGGTCTTCCTCGTGTGGCTGAGCTTTTTGAAGCGCGTCGTCCAAAGGATCATGCGATTATTGCTGAAGTAAGTGGTACAATTCGATTTGGCCGTGGTTATAAGAATAAACGTCGTATCATTATTGAACCAAATGATGAAACTCTTGAGGCAGTAGAATACTTGATTCCAAAAGGTAAGTTGTTCCACTTCCAAGAAGGCGATCAAATTGAAAAGGGAGATTATATCCTTGATGGTAATCCAGCACCTCATGACATCTTGGCGATTAAGGGGGTTGAAGCTTTGGCATCTTATCTTGTTAATGAGATTCAGGAGGTTTATCGTCTGCAGGGAGTTCTTATTAATGATAAGCACATTGAAGTGATTGTTCGTCAAATGTTGCAAAAAGTTGAAATTACTGAATCTGGAGATTCTGGTTATATTCCAGGTGATAATGTTGATCGTATTGAACTTGATGAAATCAATGATAATTTGATTGCAGAAGGGAAGAAACCTGCATCTGGTAATCCCATTCTTCTTGGAATTACAAAAGCTTCTCTTCAAACACCTTCTTTCATTTCGGCGGCATCGTTTCAGGAAACAACACGTGTTCTTACTGAAGCAGCAGTTTCTGGTAAAATTGATACTTTGCAAGGACTTAAAGAGAACGTTATTGTCGGTCGTCTTATTCCAGCAGGTACGGGTGGTACAATTTCTCAAATCCGTCGTATTGCTGCAGTTCGTGATGATTTGATTGTAGATGAGCAGCGTAAGTCTAGTAATAACGAAGTGGCTAAGGCTATGTTGACAAATATGACAACCGGGGCCGTTACTGAATAATTTAAATACAACACCACATAATATAAAAACGTCTGAATAGAAAGTTCAGACGTTTTTTATTTCGAAATGCAGAAGTTGTATATTTTCTTGAAAAATATCAAAAATTATAAGGCGATAGTTATTTTAAACATCTTTAGTAGCTTATTATTTTGTAATGATGCTTATCTTTTTTGTTACTTTATTTTAAAGTTTCTTAATTTCTAAAAGCAGTATAGAATTTTTCCAAAATATGTGAAACTCAAAAATCATATTCAAGGAAAAGAGTTGATTATCTACAAATCAAATAAGATTGATTTTGAACTTTAGGAAAATTTTTGATTGATATCTTCTATAAAAATTTAAAAGGACTTATGATGAAAGATCAAGAGTCTTTTCTATAATCTAAAAAATAATTGATTCTCTACTATACAATGTTTGTGAATGTATTTTCTTCTAAATTAGAATGCAGAAAAGTAGAGATTAAGGTGCTCACTAAGTTTTATAAAAAATAGACATATTTCTTATAACAATGTGATCTATGCAGACAGAATAATAAAATGTACGAATATTATTCAATTGGAAAATTAACACGTGAGTTTTCAATAATAGCTCGAACTTTGCTATGAAGAAGAGGGACTTCTTATCCCTTTTCGGTGTGGAAGTACACGGCTTTATACATAAACGGATCGTCATAAGTTAAAACAAATCCTGTATGCTAACAGAGTAAAATTTTCGTTGTCTGAAATATCTGATATGTTGACAATGGTTGGAAAACCACCTGATGATGAGAAAAAGCTTAAGAAATTAATTGCAGGAATTCATAAAAAACGAACTGATTTAAAGCAGATGCAGCATGATGTTGATGATCTTCTACAGGATTTAGAACGAATTGAAGAGAGTTTTTTTGAGAGCTTAGCGGAGTTGGGGGGTAGTCATTGATTATAAATTTATTTTGTCTTCTTTTAGACTAATTTCTTTCTCTTAAAAGAGATAGATTATACCGTCTCTAAGGGGAATATTTACCACTGCGTGAAATGTGTAAGTCATTTAAAGAAATAGAGTGTTTGAAAAAGCTGCAAAGGTATTTTCGCAGTATATTATTCTTGATAAGAAAAAACTATTTTTCATAAAGAAAGTAAAAACAATGACAATTTCTCCTATGAGTGTTTTTCAATCTATATTGTCACGAAAGTCAATTCGCGCTTTTACTGATCAGCCAGTTAGTTTGGAAACAATCAAAGAAATCTTAAAACTTGCAGCACGTGCACCATCTGGAACAAATATTCAGCCATGGCAAGTAATTGTGCTTACAGGAAGTGTATTACAGAAAGTAGGGCAAGAGCTTTCACAACTTGTGCTTTCAGGTGTAAAAGGAGAGCGTGAATATAGTTATTATCCACGTCAGTGGCGTGAGCCCTATATTTCAAGGCGTCGAAAAGTTGGTTTGGATCTTTATCAGAGTCTTGGAATTCAAAAAGGTGATGAAGAAAAAATACTTCATCAAAAGGCGCGAAATTTTTTATTTTTTGATGCACCTGTAGGACTCTTATTTACAATGGATCACGACATGGAAATGGGGAGTTGGCTTGATTTGGGTATGTTTATGCAGACCATTATGTTAGCTGCACGTGGATTTGGATTAGATACCTGTCCTCAAGCTGCTTTTGCTGATTATCATAAACAGATTCGTACGCTTTTATCTATTCCTTCTGATCGCCATATTATCTGTGGTATGGCACTTGGTTATCGCGATATGAGTGCTCCAGAAAACAATTTTGAGACAGAACGAGAATCGTTAGAAAAATTTGTACGTTTCATTGAAACATACCCATAAAATATTTTATACAATTAAGCATATGTTTTGAAGAACTTAGTGCATTATGAAAAATATTTCCGATAAGATTTCTCATCCTTATTGAATTTTAATATTGCATATTAACACTTATTTTACTACGTTTGGAACATTGGGAGTGGTGACTCTAGGGGCATTGTCCGTTTTAAAGGTTGGCTAATGGAAAACACTATAGAAAGAAAGTGTTGGGTGGTAGCAAGACGAGCGACATTCGTGTTTATTGTTGTCATTTTTTTAGTTTATCTCGCAATTTGATTTTAAGCGGAAGAAACGTTATGAAAAAGCATATATGCTCAAGCTGTACTATAGTTTAAGGTGATACGTGTTTCTATCTGTTTTTGAACTTTTTAAAATTGGGATTGGTCCTTCTAGCTCACATACGATGGGACCAATGACTGCTGCTAATATGTTTTTGCAAAAGATAGGAGATTTTTCTCAGTCGTCTGATGTTCAAGTTTCTCGTATACGTGTTTATCTTTATGGTTCTTTAGCTTTCACGGGTATTGGTCATGCAACAGATAGAGCTATCATATTAGGACTTTTAGGAGAAAAAGCTTCTACTGTTGATCCTGATAGCATGGGGTTTTTGTTAGAAAAAGTTATACGTGAAAAAAAAGTGCAACCAGAAGGTCATCCCGCTTATCAGTTTGATGTGCAACGTGATCTTATTTTTGAACGAAAGCAAATCCTCCCTGGACATACAAATGGACTAGCCTTTGAAGGACTTGATACTGATGGGAATGTTCTGTTGCGGCAGATTTATTATTCTATCGGTGGTGGCTTTGTTGTGACTGAGGATGAATTAAGCCATATGAATGATAATATACAACCAGAAGCATTTGAGGTACCATATCCATTCGATTCTGCTTGTACAATGTTATCAATGGCAGAAAAATCAGGACTTTCAATTGCTGAAATGAAGCGCTTAAATGAAGAAACAAAGATAGAGCGTTCTTCTCTTGATGTAGGGCTTGATGAAATTTTTTCAGCGATGACAAATTGCATTGATAGAGGTCTTTCACAAGAAGGTGAGTTGCCTGGTGGATTGCGTGTTCTAAGGCGCGCTAAAAAGCTGCATGAAACGCTTTTGGAAAAACAAAAGAAAAATTACAATTATCCACTTTGGGCAAATGATTGGCTTTCGGTGTATGCTATAGCAGTCAATGAGGAAAATGCAGCAGGTGGTCGTGTTGTTACAGCACCAACAAATGGAGCAGCCGGTGTCGTCCCAGCCGTTTTGCGTTATTATCTTCAGTTTAATGATGATTCAGATCGAGAGGGAATACATAATTTTCTATTAACGGCAGCAGCTATAGGCGGTGTTATCAAACATAATGCCTCTATTTCTGGTGCAGAAGTTGGGTGTCAAGGTGAAGTTGGAACGGCATCTTCAATGGCCGCAGCAGGGTTGACCGCAGCGTTAGGTGGAACACCAGCTCAAATTGAAAATGCGGCAGAAATTGCGCTTGAACATCACTTGGGAATGACATGTGATCCTGTTGCTGGTCTTGTACAAGTGCCTTGTATTGAGCGTAATGCAATGGGAGCTGTTAAGGCGGTAACGGCTTCTTCTCTTGCATTATATGGTAATGGAGATCATTTTGTTTCTCTTGATGCTTGTATAGAAACAATGCGCCAGACTGGTCATGATATGAGTGAACGCTATAAAGAGACAAGTAAAGGTGGTCTTGCAGTCAATGCGATATCTTGTTAAGAGCTGGAACATTTTTCAATCCATAACTGGACTTTTGGGAGAGAGATCGTATTTCCTAATAAAGCTTATGTTTTTTGTTCCTTATAAATCAAAATTCCACTTTAATGCAGCAGTAGTTTGAAATAAATCTGAGGTGATTCAGTGTTTTCTTAACGAATAATAGGTGTTGCATGCAAGCTTGGAGGGGAGAGTGTTGTACATCTGTTTGATTTGTCTCTAAAGTGGGGAAAAAGTGTAATTTGGAAAAAATAAGAAAGCGTAAAGTAAAATTAGTGATCAATCTGCCATTATTTTTAGCTGGGTTTTATGGCTTTAAAAAGTTTCCATAGCCATATATCTTTTAAGTAATGGAAGATTATGCCTGAGTATCCAAGGAAAATTTGTTTTAAGTCTGAATAATTATGATGAAGAAAGTAGAGTTTTAAAGGTTTTAATTTTTTAAAAGTGAAGTTTTTTTCTACCTAGTATGGTAAAAAATGCCTTGAAAAAAAAACACTAATTTACGATAATTAAGAGATATATTGGAAATATCTTTTTTATTTATAAATTTTGTACCGACAAAAAAATTAAAATAAATAATAACGTATACATTAAGAAATATTTATAAAAATTCTCATGAGAATAGAATGCACACGATAGAACATTGTCGTGTTACGCGTTCGTGAGTTCGTTTTAAAAAAATATCTCTCAGGCCTCCCCCCAAGCTCATTTCGCGATGGCACCTGTGAATGATATAACGGTAAATCCATTGAGCTGTCTCTATCTTTATGCTTAATAAAAAGAAGTACGCTGGCATGGTTACACACTTTACCAGAGCCCCCCCTCTGTACAGGGGGACTAAAGCACTTGGCATTTGAAACGGTTCATTATAGGCATTTTTAGTCTTTTTGGGACAGTTTCACGCTACACACTAATCTCGCTCATAACATGCAAGAGACGGTTTTGATTGATTCAACATAAACAGATTTTAAATGAGAGAATCTTACGATATTCGAGATTCTCATCTAACAAACAAAATAATTAATTATCTTTATAAATCAGTATCTTGCATATGAATAATATAATGTAAGTTTTCCATGAATGGTATAAAATCTATAGAGTATTAGCATCTTTATTTATAAAGGGAGAAAACCAGCACTATCATCCTTTTTTCAACTTTCAATATTACAAAAGATCCTAGTACTTGAAATGATTCATAAGGGATACTTTGATTCCTTTTGTAAATGCTTTATATGTCAATTTTGCTCGTGATGAGCAAGCGAGCGATTTTGACTGATTCAATATAAGAAGTAAAATAAGAGTATTTTACGAAAATCTCTTGTTCAATATGCAAAAAATAAATTATAATTATAAATTAAAATCTTATGGGAATCGTTATCATAATATTTAATCTGATAATTTATTTACGTTTTTTCATCGATAGTATTTGTATTTTCCAATTTTCTGTGCCTGTTGACATAAATACAAGTAAGAGAAGTGAGATTGTTTTTTTTTACAGCGTTTATGTTGTATAGGGAGCGTTATTAAGAGGGATTTTCTTTATTGAACTTTTACAATAATCCCACCAAATGATAAGCTTTCATCTAATGAAGCTATTCATTTTTTCCAGAAAGATATCAAGGATAATTTTTTATATTAAATCCAAAAGTGGAAAAATATTGGGTATTTTTATGTCCTTAACAATGTTTTATTGAAAGCTTGGAGATATTGGATAGTTGGAAAAGCTGTCAGAAAATTCAACAATTTAAGAAAAAAGTATGTTTATCAAAAGGTTTTCTAAGGCTGTAGATAATGGTTAATAATAAAATAATTTTTTAGAGAGGGTCTGTAGAATTAAATATTTGTTGCTCCTAAACGGATTTTAATAGGCACATTACCAGTTTGGCTCGCAACGCGTAAATGAATGCGTACAGGAGGCATTATGAGACGACGGTTGCGCATTGTTTGGCAAATGAGAAGGTTAACAAGAGACTGTGTATCTAATGCAGTCGAATTATATTTTAAACCAGTAAGTTTTGCGGCAGCATCGTGAAGAGAACGCAATGAAAGGAGGGATGATTGCTTCAATAAAACTTCTTTTTTATGGAATGAAGCAAAAGCATTATCTGTCATAATACTATCCTTAACGCAGAATTCAAAAATTTTTAGTAGGCTACAGTATAGCAGTTAAAATTTGCTTTCTTTAATGTAGAGCAAGCATCAAATGCAGCTTTTTTTGATTGAAACCCTGTAAAGCGCGCTCGGTAATAACGCTGCCCATTTTTTTCAAACAGTTGCATATGTGAAGATGCGTTCTTTAAAGTAGAAAAAGCTGTATTTTTTGCTTTTAAAAGTAGAGTTTTTGCTTGTTCTTCACTAGGAAGAGAACCAATTTGGATAGCCCATCCGGCATTTTCGGACAAAGAGACTGTTACAATTTTATGAGTCTCAGCCGGTATAGTTTTTTGAGGATTCGGTATTGGTATAATTACCTTATTGACAGCCGTTATTGCGATATTGGAGTTTTTAGGTTGTTCTGCAAATGCTGTCAACATAGTCGAAATTTCATCGTCAAAATTACTTGAATCAGCTTTAATGGTCGGTATAGGAGTATTGGCCCCAGTGGGTAAGTGATAGCGTACAGAAGCTATTAAACGTTCACCACTTTTCATTTGGCTTGCTTTGGGCAAATATTGATTCAATAAGCTAGCCATATGCTCGTCACGTGCAGTAGATGATTTACCTCCCATAACAACAGCGACAATAGAGCGCCCCTCAAGACGCATCGAAGTTGCTAAATTAGAACCTGACATTTGTGTGTAGCCTGTTTTAATTCCATCGACACCTTTCATTATTTTAACAAGTTTATTGTGGCTGTTAATTTTATGTCCACGGAAATTAAAACTTTTTGTTTTGAACAATTTATATTGTTTGGGAAAATGTTTACGTAAAGCTAATGACAAAGTCGCTATATCTCGTGCTGTAGAATAATTGCGCACATCCGGAAGTCCTGAAGCATTTGCGAAATGTGTATGTTTCATGCCAAGTTTACGAGCTTTTACTGTCATCATTTGAGCGAATTTTTTTTCACTACCTCCAAGATATTCTGCAATGGCAGCAGCAACATCATTTGCGGATCTTGTAATGAGTGCTTTAGCTGCTGATTCTGCAGAAATTGTTTGTCCTGCTTTAAATCCAATTTTTGTCGGTGGACGCATTGCTGCATAATGTGAAACAGGAATTGGTGTATTTGGTGTCACACGACGCATCTGCATAGCTTCAAAGAGTAAGTACAATGTCATCATTTTTGTTAAAGAAGCAGGATAACGTTTCAGTGTTGCATTGGCTTGAAATAAAGTTTTTCCCGTAGTAGCATCTATAACAATAGCCGCATACTTATCAGGATAGGCCCCTTGAGGTGTGGCGGATGCCCAACAGTAAGAAAAAGCTAACATAACAAAAGAAATTGCTATTATTTTACAGTAGCGCATAATTTTTTGATAATTAATATACACTTGCAGTATCCTATTTCTCCATTTATCCTAAAAAACTTCTATAAAGCTTCCTTTTCTGTAATTTATTGATGCAGTTTAGACGAATGGTATTACTAATTTGTTTACAGAAGTTATTTTATGAGTGAGTGATTGAAGTCTAACCATAGAGGGAAATTTTTTTCTAATACAAACAGGTATTGCAATAGTTATGAAAGAATTTAAAATTAATAAAAATGTGCTGCATGGAAAACGATAATGGGACAGATGCTCATAATAAACTCTATAGCTCATATTATGCATAATGAAAAGGGCAAGAATTGGGATGAAGGTAGGCATGGTGCGGTTATAATGCCTAAGGCTAGAGAAAAACTCGAAAAACCTAAATTATGTCGAGTTTTTTTGCTTAATGATGATTACACACCTATGGATTTTGTTGTTTTCGTTTTGAAGAACTTTTTTAAAAAAAGTTTCGAAGAGGCAACGCGGATAATGTTAAATGTTCATCACAATGGGATAGGAGAATGTGGGACTTACACTTATGAAGTCGCTGAAATGAAAATATTACAAGTGAGGGAATGTGCGCGTCAAAATGAACATCCGTTACAATGTGTAATGGAATGGAAGTGAGGAGCTATGCCATCTTTTACACCTAGTCTTGAAGAGGTTTTGCATCGTGCATTAACAATTGCTACTCAAGCACGGCATGAATATGCAACACTAGAGCATCTTCTACTTGCGCTGTTAGATGATGCCGATGCAAATTCCGTTATTCAGGCTTGCCAAGTAGATGTGGAGGAATTGCGAGAGCGCTTAACCAATTATCTTCGCTCAGAGTTAGATGAACAGATTAGAGCTGATGAGGATACAAAGCCTACAGCTTTTTTCCAGCGTGTTATCCAACGTGCGGTGATTCATGCACAATCAGCTGGAAAAGATGAAGTATCGGGGGCAAATGTTCTTGTTGCAATTTTTTCTGAACGTGAAAGCCATGCAGCATATTTTCTTCAAGAGATGGGAATGACACGCTACGATGCTGTACGTTTTATTTCACAGGGTGTCACGCGTGATGATGGGTTATCCATGTTACTTGAAGGACTTGAAGAGCAATTAGATCAGCAGATTTCGGATAATGGTGAAAGAGGAACAAGTGCTTTAACGAATTATTGTGTTGATCTCAATTGTAAAGCACGTAATGGAAAAATTGATTTATTAATTGGCCGTGAAATAGAAATTTCACGCATGATACAGATTTTATGTCGAAGGTCAAAAAACAATCCGCTTTTGGTTGGTGATCCTGGAGTAGGGAAAACAGCTATAATTGAGGGGTTGGCAAAGCGTATTGTTGATGGGCAAGTGCCTGAAGTTTTATCAAATGCAACAATATTTTCTCTTGATATGGGGGGACTTGTTGCAGGTACACGTTATCGCGGTGATTTTGAAGAACGCTTAAAGCAAGTTATTAAAGAGTTTGAGCTGTATCCAGATGCTATTTTATTTATTGATGAAATTCATACCTTAATTGGAGCAGGAGCGACATTAGGGGGAAATATGGATGCAGCAAATCTTTTGAAACCTGTGTTATCTTCTGGAACTATGCGATGTATTGGTTCGACGACTTACAGAGAATATCGCAAATTCTTTGAACAAGATCGTGCTTTAGAGCGTCGTTTTCAGAAGATTGATATTAATGAACCTTCTGTTACAGATGCGATTAAGATTTTGCAGGGGATGAAGCCTTACTTTGAAGATTTTCATCAGATTAAATATACAGATCAGGCGATGAAGGCATCTGTAGAATTATCTTCACGTTATATAATTGACCGTAGGTTACCTGACAAAGCAATTGATATTATTGATGAAAGTGGCGCAGCGCAAAAGCTTTTGCCACAAAAACAACGCAAGAAGAGTATAGGTGTTAAAGAAATTGAAGCGACTGTTGCCACAATTGCAAGAATTCCATCAAAAACAGTTTCCCGGAATGATCAGAAGATACTGAGTAAGCTTGAAAGAGAACTCAAACATGTTGTTTATGGTCAAGATCAGGCAATTTCCGTCTTAGTTTCATCCATAAAATTGGCGCGAGCAGGTTTACGCGAACCGGATAAACCAATAGGAAGTTATTTATTTTCAGGACCAACAGGTGTAGGAAAAACTGAAGTTGCAAAACAGCTTGCATCATCTTTAGGCATTGAATTATTGCGTTTTGATATGTCAGAATATATGGAACGGCATACGGTAGCACGTTTAATCGGAGCACCTCCAGGTTATATAGGGTTTGATCAAGGAGGTCTCCTTACAGATGCCGTTGATCAGAAACCTCACGCAGTTCTATTGCTAGATGAGATTGAGAAAGCGCATCCAGAGTTATTTAATATTTTATTGCAGGTAATGGATTATGGTAGATTAACAGACCATAATGGTAAGAAAATTGATTTCCGCAATGTTATTTTGATTATGACAACCAATGCTGGTGCTTCAGATATGGCAAAATCAGCTATTGGATTTGGGAAAGTACATCGTGATAGTGAGGATATAGAAGCAATCAATCGGTTATTTACACCAGAATTTCGTAATCGGTTAGATGCAATTATTCCGTTTGCACCTTTATCTCATTTAATCATCAATCAGATAGTGCAAAAATTTATTTTTCAGCTTGAAGCACAATTAGCTGATCGGGGAATTTGTTTTGAATTAAGCCCTTCTGCAACTTTATGGCTTTCTAATAAAGGATATGATTCTCAGATGGGAGCACGCCCATTAGGGCGTGTTATACAAGAATATATTAAAAAGCCATTAGCTGATGAAATTTTATTTGGAAAATTACGCAATGGTGGTACCGTTCGCGTATTGACACAAAAATCAAATGGTAAAAAAGAAAGCTTACAGTTAGAAATTTCATCTTCCGATATATCTGTAAGTTCAAAGAAAAGTAAAATGGAAAATTTTACAAAAAAACGTGTAGGAAAAAAAAGTACAGCAACTTAAGAGTGTGTTATAAAGCTGCACGGATTTTTTTTGCATTCTCTTCAAGTATTTCTGGAGGCGTTACCATATCATTATGAGGGGTAAGCTCTATTCCCTCCATACGTGGTATAATATGAAAATGAAGGTGATAGACGGTTTGTTGACTAGCTGCTTCATTAAATTGCATGACAGTTATGCCATCTGCTTGAAAGGCTTTTTTGACAGCATTTGCAATTTTTTGAACAGCTTTAATAACAGGAAATAATGTTTCAGGATCTGCATCAAGTAAGTTTCTAGAGCCTTTTTTAGGAATGACCAGCGTATGACCTGGTGCCTGTGGCATGATATCCATAAATCCAATAACATCATCATCTTCGTAGACACGAACAGAAGGGATTTCATTGCGAATCAATTTAGCAAAAATATTGTTATTGTCATAAGCTTGTTTCATACAAATATTTCCTTTTATCGTAAGTTTAAGATTCTAATTTAAAAACGAAAAAATGCAAGGTTTATCAGAGTGTAAGACAAAGAAGTATTTTGACTTCAGTTATATTTAGGATAATGCACTGTCTTAATGAAGGTTTAGATTTCTATGATGGCTTCAACTTCTACAGGAACATCCATAGGAAGAGAGGCAACACCAATAGCAGAACGGGCGTGTTTTCCAATTTCACCAAGGATATTGACGAATAAATTAGAAGCTCCATTGGCAACAAAAGGAATATCGGTAAAATGAGAATCTACAGCCACAAAAACAGTAATTTTGACCACACGTTTTATTTTATTTAAGTCACCCAGAGTTGCCTTGAGTTGCGCGAGAATATTGAGAGCGCAAGCTTCAGATGCTTTTTGGGCTTGTTCGGTATTCACAGTTGCACCAACTTTACCGATGGCTATTGGTTTTCCATTAATAAGAGGGAGTTGTCCAGAAATAAAGAGTTGATTGCCACTTTGTGAAGTGGTGATGTAATTGGCAAGGGGGGAGATTACTTCAGGAAGAGTGATTCCGAATTTTTCTAAGTTTTTTTCAATCATATTGGTCATAATTTTAACTCCATAGCTGCTCTATAATATATTCATTGCATAATCTATTTTTTGATTTAAGAAAATGTGTGGTTAATTGAGAAATTAACCTTTTTTGCCTTATTGTATGATGTTATGCAACGGGGATAAAGTTCGGAAGTTGGGAATGATTAGATCATTATTTATAATAATTTTATATATTGTTTTTTTATGTACTGCGAGAGCTGAAGAGCCCATTTTTATTGTGCCTCATCGAGCAATTTATGATTTTCATCTCGATAGTGTTTCTCATGAAATGACAATTTCTGCGATGTCAGGACGAATGGTTTACGAGCTTACTGGTTCGGCATGCCAAGGCTATAGCACACGTTTTCGTTTCATTAGCCGTGTTCACATTGAAGATATGCCAGTACGTTTGACGGATCAACAGACGACGAGTTATGAAACAGGAGACAGCCGTACATTTCGTTTTAATATTACAGATCAAGAGGGAGAAGAGGTTGTGCATCGTGCCGAGGGGGTTGCGGAGCGTACGCAAGGTGGTATCACAGTTACCTTAAAAAAGCCAAAGGAAAAAGAGTATAAGCTTGCAATGGCTGAATTTCCAATGATGCAACTAAAAAATATTATCCGCCATGCAAAAGCAGGAGATCATTTTTACAATGTTACTGTATTTGATGGGACAAATAAAGCAGATAAAGTTATAAAAGAAAGTATCGTCATAGGGGAAAAGAAGACACTTTTATCTGATAGCGAAACGGAAAAAGTAAGAAAATTGGATGAAGAAGAATATTGGCCTGTTACAATTTCTTATTTTGATGATGGAGAAAATAAAGATGGTTTGCCGGTTTATCGTAGCAGTTTTCTCTTACATGAGAATGGTGTCATGCGTGATCTTCATATAGATTATGGAACTTTTTCAGTGCGTGCAAAATTGAACAGTCTCGAATTCTTGGAACTTGGAAAAGATCTTAATCAATGTGAAAATGCAAATATTAAATGATTAAAGAAAATAACTTGAAAAAGAATCAAATATTAGTATGTTTGCGCTATTCCACACGCGGAGTCTGGGTGTTTGCAAATGATCTGTGAGAAACTTCTAGCAAGCATCCGCCGGTAGCAGGTCTTCCTGCTTTTTCCGCGGAGGTTGAACCGGAAAGGATAAGATTTATGGCACTACCCGATTTTACTATGCACCAGCTTTTAGAAGCCGGTGTGCATTTTGGTCACCAGACTCATCGCTGGAATCCCAAAATGACTCCCTATATTTATGGTCAGCGTAATAATATCCATATTATTGATCTTGCTCAGACCGTTCCACTTTTACACCAAGCACTTAAACTTGTTTCAGATACTGTAGCGCGTGGTGGTCGTATTCTCTTTGTTGGTACGAAACGACAAGCATCTGACATTATCGCAGATGCGGCGAATCGTTCTGCCCAGTATTACGTTAATGCACGTTGGCTTGGCGGCATGCTCACAAACTGGAAAACGATTTCCAATTCGATCCATCGTTTGCGGAAGCTTGACAAAATTCTTGCTGCTGAAGCGCAAGGCTTTACTAAAAAGGAACGTTTAAATCTTGAACGTGATCGTGAAAAGCTTAATCGTGCGCTTGGTGGTATTAAAGATATGGGTTCTGTTCCAGATCTTATCTTTGTTATCGATACGAATAAAGAAAATATTGCACTCCAAGAAGCAAAGCGTTTAGGTATTCCAGTGATTGCTATTATTGATACCAATTGTGATCCCGATGACGTAACACATCCAATACCAGGTAATGACGATGCTTCACGTGCAATTTCTCTTTATTGCGATCTTTTTGCCCGTGCTGCTCTTGATGGTATTGCACGCCAGCAAGGAGCAATGGGTATCGATTTAGGAGCTCAAGTTGATGCACCTGTGGAGCCTATTTTGGAAGAAAATGCAGTTTCAGAAGTTTCTGAATAATATAAAATGCCTAATTAAGGTACTTTTATTGTCTAAAGAAGAAGTTATAGGCGTGCAGAGGGATTTTGCACGCTTTCACTGTTATAAAATAAAGAGGCAAATATGAGCATTACTGCTGCACAAGTAAAAGAACTTCGAGAACTATCTGGCGCTGGTATGATGGACTGTAAAGCCGCCCTAGCAGAGACCAATGGTGATATGGAAGCTGCTGTTGATTGGCTTCGTAAAAAAGGAATAGCTAAAGCAGATAAAAAGGCTGGTCGTACAGCAGCTGAGGGATTAATCGGAGTCGTATCAAAAGATTCACATGCAGTTTTGGTTGAGATTAATTCTGAAACAGATTTTGTTGCGCGCAATGATGGATTCCAAGACATCGTGCGTAAAGTAGCAACTGCTGCCTTAGATACGCCAGGGGATGTTGAATCTGTTTCTGTTTCTCTTTATCCAGGTTCTGAGAAGACTGTAGAGCTTACGATTAAAGATGCAATTGGTACAATTGGCGAAAATATGACATTTCGTCGTTCCGCTAAATTGTCTGTTGAGAATGGTGTTGTTGCGACTTATATACACAATAGTGTGGCTGATGGGCTTGGAAAACTTGGTGTTTTGGTTGCGATTGAAACAACAGGAAATAAGGAAGCTGCTCTTGCTTTTGGTCGGCAGGTCGCGATGCATATTGCGGCAACCAATCCATTAGCACTTACAGCACAAGATGTTGATGCTGCTGCTGTTGAGCGAGAAAAAGCAATTTTTTCAGATCAAGCGCGTCAGTCTGGAAAACCTGAAAATATCATTGAAAAAATGGTAGAAGGACGTATGCGTAAGTTTTTTGAAGAGGTTGTTTTGCTTTCTCAAGCTTTTGTTATGAATCCTGATATAACTGTTGAGGCCGCTCTAAAGGATGCTGAGAAATCAATTGGTGCTCCAGCAAAAATTACAGGCTTTATTCGTTTTGCATTAGGTGAAGGTGTGGAAAAAGAGGAGTCTGATTTTGCTGCAGAGGTTGCTGCTGCTGTAAAAGGCTAGTTATTGCAAACTCTTGATCAGAGATTTAAAGTCATATCATTGGTTGTAGAATCTCTGAGGGGAACAATGTAATTGTTGAGAGGGCGTCACGTGAAAAAAGTGGTGCCCTTCGTGATGTCAAAAGCAAAAAGTAAATGGGCTTTTGGGGAGATTATTAATGGCATTAGCACTTCCGTATAAACGTATTCTTTTAAAGGCTTCTGGTGAAGCTCTTATGGGAGGGCAGAATTTTGGCATTGATGTTTCTGTTGTAGACCGTATTGCCGCTGATATTGCAGAAGTGCGCACAATGGGGATAGAAGTTGCGGTTGTTATCGGTGGGGGAAATATTTTTCGTGGCGTTGCTGTTGCTTCGCATGGTGGGGACCGAGTGACAGGTGATCATATGGGAATGCTTGCAACTGCTATTAACTCTTTAGCATTGCGAACATCTTTGACAAAATTAGGGGTTGAAACTGTTGTACTCTCTGCGATTGCTATGCCACAAATTTGTGAAAGTTTCTCGCAACGTAAAGCAATAGCTTATATGAATCAGGGAAAAGTTGTTATTTTTGCAGGTGGTACAGGAAATCCATTTTTTACCACTGATTCTGCTGCTACTTTACGTGCAGCAGAAATTGGTGCGGATGTCCTTCTTAAAGGAACACAAGTTGATGGTATTTATTCAGCAGATCCAAAAATAGACCCTACGGCGAAGCGTTTTGACCAATTAACACATGTTGAAGTTTTGCAATGGGGATTATCTGTTATGGATTCAACGGCGGTCACTTTAGCACGTGAGAACAATGTACCGATTATTGTGTATTCCATTCATGAAAAAGGCGGTTTGGCTAAGGTCTTGAATGGAACAGGACGCTTTACAATAGTATCGGAATAAGGGTAAGCTTCAAAGGACAATTGAAGGAGACAGAAATATGAATGTTACATCAATTATGGATGATCTGAAACGTCGCATGGATGGTGCCATTACGGCTTTTAAACATGAATTAGGTGGTTTGCGGACCGGACGTGCATCGGCCAGTTTATTAGAACCGTTGACCGTTGAATCTTATGGTTCTGTTGTGCATATAAATCAGGTTGCTAATATTTCTGTTCCCGAACCTCGGATGCTTTCTGTTTCTGTATGGGATAAAACGATGGTCGGAGCTGTAGAGCGCGCTATTCGCGATTCTGGTCTTGGTTTAAATCCCATAACTGATGGTACGAATCTACGTATTCCTTTGCCTGAATTGAATGAAGAGCGCCGTAAAGAACTTGTAAAAATTGCGCATCACTATGCAGAGCAAGCGCGTGTTGCTACACGTCATGTTCGTCGGGATGGTCTGGACAATTTGAAAAAGTTAGAAAAAGATGGTGAAATTGGACAAGATGAAGCCCATAGTTTGTCTGAAAAAGTTCAAAAACTCACGGATGAAACTATTGCTGATATTGATAAAATTTTAGCCGTAAAAGAATCTGAAATTATGCACGTTTAAGACGATTTTGTCACTAGAAAAAGGATATTTACTCCCAGCCTGTAAATTGTTTCTAGGGATAATTGTAGGGAGTGGTGTGCTCTGTGGTAGCAAGGTGTGATGCAGGAAGGTGTTCTATCATTTTGATATGGGAGAGACTGATTTGAAAGGGCAGATGTTTTTATTTTTTAGTCTGCGTGATAAATCATGCCCTTTGCTGGGAGACACTATTTAACAGCATGGTGCGGGTTTTTAGTTGAGCACGTCTTTGTTAAAATGCATAATGAAAGCATTATTAGAAATTATTCAAATATTCTAAGATGAAGGTTGTGGAAAGAATATAATGCAAAAAAACAAGTCTAACCTTTCTCTTATTTCTCATTATAAAACATGTGAGTATAATTGATCAAGCAGATGTTATGTGGCGTAATTCATTTTTTAATGACGAATAGTTGATAGAAAAGTGTTTTTATACGAAACCTATATTAGTTAATTTGTATGGGGCAGAGGTAACTGCTTTTTCATTTTATATTTGAGAAAATATTAAAAAAATATTTTATAATTTTGACGGAGATTTTTGAAGCTGTTTTCATTGATTATTAGTTTCATAAGCGCTATCTTAGTAGACTGAATTATTTATGATAAATTATAAGAGAAATTATACAGGTATGAGATAAAAATACTGCGTAGGGGAATTTTTCTTGCGTTAATTTTAGAGCTTGTATTTTCTATTTTTATTGTTTGGATGTTGTTTTGTCTAATTTGGTTTATCGTATTCTGACAGCTTTTGTTTTTGGCATTATTGCGTTGTATCTAACATGGTTGGGAGGAAACTTCTTTTTTTTATTTGTATGGTGTATTGGCGGTTTTGTTCTTTATGAGTGGATGAGTATTACTAAAGAGAAATGGTGTATTTTACAAAAAATATTAGCAAGTATCTTTTATTTAATCTTTGGCTTTTTTTTAGTATTGAGTGTATCTGCTTCATTGATTTTTTGTGTTTTAATCGTTTTAGCTACAGTGTTAGCTATTATATCTATAAAAAAGAGTGGTTGGGTTTTTTGTGGTTTTTTATATGCATCTTTTCCTGTTGTTGCTTTATGCTTTCTACGGGATCATGAAATGTTGGGGTTCCAAGTTGTTATTTTCTTATTTACGATAGTGTGGGGAACAGATATTGGTGGTTATTTTATCGGACGTGCATTAGGGGGCCCTAAATTAGCACCACAATTTTCTCCTAATAAAACATGGTCAGGAGCACTTGGTGGTACATTTGTCGGAGTTTTCGGTGGTATATGGGTTGCTTTTGGATTTTTTGATATAAATTTAGCCAGTTTTTTTGTGCCACTCCTTACACTTGTTTTGTCAATTGTTTCACAATTGAGTGATTTAGGGCAATCATGGCTCAAAAGACGGTTTTCTGTTAAAGATTCTAGTTCTTTATTGCCTGGACATGGTGGTTTTATGGATCGTATAGATGGATTGGTAGGGGCAGCTTTTCTTCTTTATTTAATTGGTTCATTTATGTCTGATATGGATGCGCCTTTTAATCTTTTTAGTATGATCTAATTGGGAGAAAATAGTTTGGAACTTTTAAATCATATCGTCACTATGGGTGATTTTCTTTTAAGAAGTTTGAGTATTCTTTTCATCATTATGATTATCATTTTTGTGCACGAATTTGGGCACTATCTCATTGGTCGGTGGTGTGGTATTAAGGCGTTAATTTTTTCGCTTGGATTTGGACCAGAAATAGCGAGTTATACAGATAAGCATGGCACGAAGTGGCGTTTAGCACTTATCCCCTTAGGAGGTTATGTAAAATTTGTTGGGGATGAGGAAAAAATCGATACGGAATCATCCCAATCATCTCTGATTGTTGATGGTTCATTTGCTAGTGCGCATGCTTGGAAAAAAGCAGCAACTGTTTTTGCCGGTCCTTTCTTCAATGCCCTTTTTACTGTTGTTATTCTAACATTTTTTTTCTTTATCTATGGTCGTGTAGCCATTGAGCCCGTTGTTGGTTCTTTGGTAAAAGATAGCCCTGCTCTTCAATCCGGTTTGGAATTAGGTGATCGTTTTGTTGAAATGGATGGACGACGGGTTGAAAGCTTTGAAGATTTGATGAATTATGTAGCTTTTCACGGAAGAGAACCCATAGAGTTTAAAATAGAACGCATGGGGCGAGTCTTTACAACGATGATTACCCCGAAAGTCGTTGAGCGAGATGATGGATTTGGTAATCGAACACGAAGTGCTATGATAGGTGTAGGTGTTCCTGTTGATTTAAATAATCCTGCACGTTTAGATCCAACTTATATAAAACATATTCGCTATGGTTTTGTAACAGCTGTAAGAAAAGCGTCAGACCGTACTGTGTTTATCGCCACTCAAACCGTTCTTTTTATGAGTCGTTTAATAGGAGGCAAAGAGGATCGTTGTCGGCTAAGTGGACCTTCTAAAACCGTTAAAATTGCTTGGAAAGTGAGCGAGACAGGTTTTATCTCTTTGTTGAATTTGGCAGCTTTTCTTTCAATAAGTGTTGGGCTTATTAACCTTTTTCCGATTCTACCGCTTGACGGTGGGCATCTTTTATTGCATGTCATTGAGGTCATTACTGGGAGGAAAATATCTGCTAAAATTCAGGGAATCGTTTTTCGTTTAGGTTTTTCCATTCTTCTCCTTTTTATGATCTTTGTCTTTTTTAATGATTATTTTTGTTGGTTTAGCTAATTAAATTATGGAAAACGCTTTATAAATTAAGTAATAATAGCAAAAACAAATTGAAGGTTGTTTACCATGTCTACAAAATGTTGTGGCGTTGTACATTATAATGAGTAATTAAGGAATGAAAAGTCTCGCTGTAAAAAGGTTGTTATGGCAGTTAGCTTTTAAGGCATCATGTCCAAGGAACGAGAGTAAGGTAAAAAAGCCAATGACTACGAATTCAAAGTTTTTAAATGCAGCATCTGTATTGGTGTTAAAGATGGGGATGATTGCCCCAGCAACGGTTTTTATGTCAATTGCTGCGGTCGGAGAAATACAAGCGTCTGTAGTCCGCTCTATTGAGGTTCGTGGGAATAAGTTTGTAAGTTCTCAGGCGATTCGAGACAATATGGGGATTAAGGTTGGGCAAGGTGTTTCCAGTGGTGATGTTGATAGTGCTGTGAAGAACCTTTTCGAATTGGGTTTATTTTATGATGTTAAAATAAATCCGGTGGGTGATAAATTGGTTGTATTCGTAAAAGAATATGAGGTTGTCAATCAAATATTGTTTCAAGGAAATAAATCTTTTAAAGACCCAGATCTTAAGCGGTTTATTTCTTTAAAACCGAATGAGCCTTTTAATTCTGCTAAGCTTTCTGCTGATATAAATACAATTCGTGAGGCTTATAAAACTCTTGGTCGTAATAATATCACTGTTAACGTTCAAACGATTAACCTTGGAAAAGGGCGGGTTAATGTGGTATTTAATGTCGTTGAAGGGAAAAAAACAAAGATTGGTGATATCACTTTTAAGGGAAATAATGTCTTTGGAAGTCGCCGTTTGCGTGATGTGATTTCAACAAAAACTTCGGGAATTTTTTCGAAGTTATTGGGAGGTGATGTTTACAGTGAAGAGCGCCTCGCTGTTGATGAAGAAGCTTTACGTCGCTTTTATTATAACCGTGGTTATGCAGATTTTCGTGTAGTCTCTTCTAAAGCAATTTTTGATGCAGCAAGCAATACGTATAAAATTTCTTTCGTTCTTGATGAGGGTGCGCTCTATAAAATTAGCGATATTCAGGTTGAAAGTGATGTTGATGGAATTGACGTTCAATCTGTGAAAAGGATACTTAAAACCCAGCCAGGTAATGTTTATAGTGCAGAAGATATTGAACAGTCTGTTGCAACTATTAATAACAAAGTTGCTGATTCGGGATATGCTTTTGCTAAAGTTGAACCGCGGGGAAATCGTAATTTAGCAAATCATACAATTTCAATTTTATATAATATTGAACAGGGAACACGTGCTTATATTCAACGTATTGATATACGTGGCAATGAGAAAACGCGTGATTACGTCATTCGCCGTGAGATTGATTTAAACGAAGGAGATGCTTACAATCAAACTTTATTACAGCGGGCAAAACGTCGTCTAGAAAGTTTAGGTTTCTTCAAAGCCGTTAATATTTCAATGGTTCCTACAGATCAATCTGACCAAGTTGTTTTGGTAATAGATGTCGTTGAAGCTTCAACAGGAGATCTCTCTCTTTCTGGAGGGTATACAACAGGGGGAACAAGTCCTGGTATGTCACTTGAAGTTTCTGTTACTGAACGTAATCTTGGGGGACGTGGTCAATATGTTCGTTTAGGATTAGGTGCGGGGCAAGAAAAATCTCGTAATTATAATTTATCATTTGTTGATCCTTATTTCTTAGGGTATCGTTTATCTGCTGGTGTTGATGTTTTTCGTAGTACTTATCGTGCTGATAAAGCCTATGATGTACGGCAGACAGGTGGATCGCTGCGGTTTTCGTTACCTATTAATAATCAATTATCTGCTAATGTAGCTTATTCTTATGTGCAGGAAGAATATGATTTTGGCGGAGAGTATGATTTTGACAAAGAGAGTGACATAATAGAATTATATGGGAAATATTCTGGTGCGATTGTTCAAGCTGCAAAACACAGCCCTTGGAAACGTTCATCAATTAGTTATGGTTTCACCTATAATACGATTGATGATATGAGATCCCCCCATGATGGGTGGTACGTGCATCTGCTTCAGGAATATGCAGGGCTTGGTGGGAGTGCAAAGTTCTTGAAGACCACGGGTAAGGCGATGATGTACAAGACTCTTTCTGACCAGAAGGATATTGTTGGTTTGCTTTCCTTTGGGGGTGGTTATATCCACGGAATGGGCCGAGATGGTGTTCGTATTTTCGATATGTTTAAAGTAAATTCTGATATGATTCGAGGGTTCAAATATAATGGAATAGGTCCGCGTCAGGTTTCCAGTAAGGGTGAGGTTTATTTCTTGGGGGGAACGACATATATGAATGCGACTGCTGAAGTACAGTTCCCTATCCCTGTCGTTCCTGAAGGATTTGGGTTGCGCGGTGCTTTATTTGCAGATATTGCCACGCTTTATGGCAATAATTATAAAGCCGTTTTTAAGGGTGAACCATCTGTTACCAATACCAAAAGTGCTTGGCGTTCATCTGCAGGTGTGAGTTTGATGTGGGATTCTCCGTTTGGTCCTTTGCGTTTTGATTATGCTTGGCCAATAACGAAGCAGGAAGGTGATCGTTTGCAACAATTGAACTTTGGTATTTCTACGAAGTTCTGATTTGAGCGATTTTAAGAAGGAAAAACTTGAAGAGAATAGCTTAAGCTGGGAGAGAAAGTGTTTTGATGGCGGATACATTTTTTTTTACGCCGTCCCGACGATTGACAGTTGCAAATGCTGCTGAGTTGACGGGTGCAAAGCTTCTTAATCCAGAGTTTTCTCATAAAGTTATCAATACTCTTTCTTCACTTGAGAGTGCTGTGGAAGGTTCGCTTGTTTTTGTAGAGCATCGGAAGTTTTCTGATGCTTTACTGGACAGTTCTGCTGTTGCTGTTTTGTGTACGAATGAGATTGTTTTTAAAGTTCCCGAAACTATGGCAATTTTGGTGACATCCACACCACAGCGTGACTTTGCTCAGATTGGTCGTATTTTGTTTCCAGATTCTGTCAAGCCAATGCCTTGGTTGGGGCAGAAGGGGATTTCATCGCATGCGTATATTCATCCAACGGCTAAGTTGGCACATGATGTGTGTATTGAAGCGGGAGCTGTTATTGGTAAAAATGTTGAGATTGGTGCAGGAACTCTTATTTCATCCACAGCTGTTATCGGTGAAAATTGCCGTATTGGATGTGACTGCTATATTGCTCCTAAGGTAACAGTTCAGTGTTCTATAATAGGTGATAAGGTTCAGCTTTACCCTGGTGTTTGCATTGGGCAAGATGGTTTTGGTTATGTTGGGGGCGTTTCTGGAATCGAAAAAATTCCACAGCTTGGTCGCGTTATTATTGAGGATGGTGTAGAAGTTGGTGCGAACACGACAATTGATCGTGGAACATTTCAAGATACTGTTATTGGTGAAGGAAGCAAGATTGATAATCTTGTACAAATTGCCCACAATGTAAAAATTGGCCGCTATTGTCTTATTGCCGCTCAATGTGGCATTGCGGGAAGTACATCTATAGGGGATATGTCTCAGCTTGGCGGAAGTGTGGGAGTAGCTGATCACATCATAATAGGTAAATCTGTTCAGATTGCTGCTCGTAGTGGTGTTATGAATGACATTCCGGATGGCGAAAAATGGGGAGGTAGTCCAGCGCGACCATTTAAACAATGGTTTCGTGAAGTAGCGGCATTGCGCAGTATGGGAAAAGTTAAAAAGGAGAAACGCTGATATGATCAGCAGTGAAAAAACTAAAAACTTAGAGGCTGTCGATATTGAAAAACTATTATCAATATTACCGCACCGTTATCCATTTTTATTAATTGATCGTATCGTTGATATTGATGGTGAACAAGAAGCGATTGGTATTAAAAATATAACGATTAACGAGCCACATTTTATGGGACATTTTCCCTCAAAGCCTGTTATGCCTGGAGTTTTGATTTTAGAAGCTATGGCACAAACGGCAGGAGCAATAGCACTTTTAAATTTAGGCAATAAGCAAACAAATTTAGTTTACCTTATGACGGTTGATAATGCGAAATTTCGTAAGCCTGTTATGCCTGGTGATCAGCTCAAGATTTATGTTCAGCTTTTGAAAAAAAGATCTGGTATGAGACGTTTTTCATGTGTTGCAAAAGTAGAAGATGTCCGCGTCGCTGAAGCAGAAATTGCTGCGATGATTGTCGAAGAAGAATAAACGATATTTGATGGGAATTTAAAAATGTCCGGTACGAAAATCCATCCAACTGCTCTTGTGGAGAAGGGAGCGCAGCTTGGTGAGAATGTACGCGTTGGACCATTTTGCCATATTAGTTCAGAGGCTGTTATTGGTGATGAATGTAGTTTGACAAGTCATGTTGTAATAATGGGAAAGACAACGTTAGGAGCCAAGAGTAAAGTATTTTCTCATGCCGTTTTGGGGGCAGATCCGCAAAATAATAAACATAAAGGAGGGGCTACAACTCTTTTTATTGGTAAGAATTGTACGATTCGTGAAGGTGTAACAATGCATAGGGGTTCCGATTCGAGTGTAGGAATGACAGTTGTTGGTGATAATTGCCAATTTTTTTGTTATGCGCATATCGCTCACGATTGTTATGTAGGCAATCATGTAACATTTGCCAATAACGCAATGATTGCTGGTCATGTTACTATTGGTGATTATGTGATTATTGGTGGTGGTGCTGCTGTTCATCAATTTGTTCGTGTTGGACATCATGCATTTATCGGCGGCGTATCTGCACTGGTTGGTGATCTGATACCTTATGGAACAGCTGTTGGTGTGCAGGCAAAACTTGCTGGACTCAATATTATTGGCATGAAGCGTGCAGGACTTGAGCGTCAAGATATTCATGCACTCCGTCATGCGGTTGCTATGCTTTTTGATCATAGCAAACCATTTAAAGAGCGTGTCAGTGATGTTGCTTCTTTCTATTCTTCTTCTCAGTCTGTTTCTGAAGTTGTTAATTTTATTAAAGAAGAAGGAAAGCGTTTTTATTGCACACCAAAATTTGAAGGTGTTAGAATAAAAGAACATAAGGATTAAAAATGCCTATTTGGGGAGCCAGAAGTTTTCTTTCCGGCCGTACTGCTATTATAGCAGGAAATGGTGTTCTACCGATTACTGTTGCGCAGACTCTTGAGAAGAATGGAGAAAATCCTTTTCTTGTGCTTTTGCATGGTGAGGCAGATTCTGTTCTTTATCGCTATGAGCATTGCGAGCTATCAATTGTAGAGTTAGCACGACTCGTTAAAATTTTAAAAGAGGTTGGTGTATATAATGTTGTTTTGGCAGGTGGTGTGAAAAAGCGTCCACTTCTTAAACAATTGCGACTGGACTGGACAACATTTTTAGCTCTTCCTAAGTTAATTGGAGCTTTGAGGAGGGGAGATGATGCGTTATTAAAAGCTTTTATACGGATTATTGAAGCACACGGTTTTTGTGTTATTGGTGCTCACGAAATAGTCCCAGATCTTTTAGCTCCCATAGAATTTAATTTAACAGTACGGCGTGCTACTCCAAAAGAGAAAAAAGATATTTTTTTAGCAGCAAAAGCAGCAAAGCTTTTAGGGCAATTGGATATTGGGCAAGCCGTTGTCGTTGTCCAAGGAAGGGTGGTTGCTCTAGAGGGCGCTGAGGGAACTGATAATATGTTGTGGCGTATTTGTGAAATGCGAGAAAGAGGGCAAATTCCCCTTAAAGGTGGCATTCTTGTAAAATGCGCAAAACCACAACAGGATAATCGCGTTGATTTGCCATCAATTGGGCCCGCGACAATAATGAATATTGCAAAGAGTGGTTTATCTGGTGTTGCGGTGGAGGCAAATAGAAGTCTAATATTATCAGTGAAAACAACAATAGAAAAAGCCAACAAATATTCTCTATTTATAGAGACATTTGAAAAGTTTGGTCATGAATAATTGTTTCTTAAAGATTGCAGTGGTTTCAGGTGAAGAATCTGGTGATTTACTTGGGGCCGATTTAATTTCTTGTTTATCACAACAGATAGGATGCAATATTCATTTGATTGGTGTTGGGGGGAGGCATTTAAAGGCATTAGGTTTAAAAAGCTTTTTTGATTCCCATGATATTGCTTTAATAGGTTTAAAGGAAGTATTGAAAAAACTACCATTGTTATTGCTACATATTCGCAATTTATCCAAATTTATTGCACAAGAACAACCTGATTGTTTAATTATTATTGATAGTCCTGATTTCACGCATCGTGTTGCAAAAAAAGTACGTGCTTTAGCGCCTTCTATTCCTATCATTAAATATATTGCACCAACCGTTTGGGCATGGAGACCAGAGCGTGCAAAAGCTATGTGTGGATTTGTTGATCATATTTTAGCGGTTTTTCCTTTTGAAGAAAAGATTATGCAAGATTTGGGAGGTCCTGCCACGACCTATGTTGGACATCGTCTTTTGACATATCCTCCCCTTTTGAGCGTTCAGTCAGAAAAAAAACACCAATTAGAACAAAGAAATTTGATTGATACACAAACATTATCACCTACATTGGTTATTTTGCCAGGATCACGCAATTCAGAAATTCGTTCCTTAATGCCTATTTTTCGAGAAACAGTAGAGATTCTTGTACAACGTATTCCTCATTTACGTATTATTTTACCAACCCTACCTCATTTGGTAGATAGAATCCGGGACTTTGTGCAGGGCTGGAAAAGCAAGATAGAAATTGTAGTTGGTGAAGATGAAAAATGGCGTGCTTTTGCACAAGCAGATGTTGCTCTTGCTGCACATGGAACTGTTTCACTTGAATTAGCCTTAGCAAAAGTTCCTATGGTTCTTTGCTATAAACTTGATTTCTTTTCTAAATTATTTATTTTTCCTAAAATGATGTTATGGAGTGCTGCTCTTCCAAATATTATTGCTGATAAGCCTATTGTTTCGGAATATTTGAATGAATTAATCCGTCCTGGCATGTTAGCAAGACAGGTAGAACAACTTTTGGCTAATCCTTTATTGCGACAGGCACAACTTGATTCCTTTGAGATGGTAAAACAGAAAATGAAAACTGAAGTACCATCGGGGGTTGTTGGCGCACAAACAATTATCACTTTTTTAAAAAGCAGGAATAAAATTGTATAAATAAAGCAATATTTTAATGATTAATATTTAATTTTAGCAAGAAAATTACAAGCACGTTGGCTTTTAGGATTGGTAAAAAATTCTTCAGAAGCTGCATCTTCAACAATTTTTCCATTTTCTAGAAAGAGTATTCTTTCTGAGACTTTACGTGCGAAGCCCATTTCATGGGTAACACAAAGCATTGTGATCCCTGTATCGGCTAATCGAGCCATCACTTCCAAAACTTCTCCCACACTTTCTGGATCAAGAGCAGAGGTTGGTTCATCAAAAAGCATGACTTCAGGTTCCATACAAAGTGCACGGGCAATCGCAACACGTTGTTGTTGCCCACCAGAAAGTTGTAAAGGATATTTTTCACAGTGTTTTTCAATACCAACATGCGTTAAGTAACGAATTGCCCGTTCTTGTGCTTGTTGTTTGGAAAGCCCTTGAACGGTCATAGGTGCTAAAATACAATTTTGTATAACGCTCATGTGGGGAAATAAATTAAAGTTCTGAAAGACCATTCCTATCTTACGAAGAACATTTTTTTGCTGTTGGATAGGTGCAGTATGGATATCAACGTTATGGATACAGATTGAACCTTTTTGTGCTTGTTCTAATTGATTAATACAACGAATTAACGTTGATTTTCCTGATCCGGATGGTCCACAAATAACGATATGTTCACCAGCTTGAACATTAAAGTTGATATCATGTAGGACCTGAAAGTTTCCATACCATTTATTTAGATTTTGGATAGAGATCACAGGTTTTTTACTGGGAGAGATCGATTTATTATTTTTCAAATTCATCTTATTTTATTCTTTCATTGATGAAGAACTTGATTAATTCAACATTTTGATTTGGTACTGTTTTTTATGATCATTTTATTTACCGTAAATATCGAGTGAGGCGCTGCTCGATAAAAACAATAAAACGATGAATGAGTTCAACGATAAAGAGATAGATAAGAGCAGCCCAAACGTAAACTTGAAAATCGAAAGTCCGTGAATAAGCGAGTTTAGCAACCCCCATTAAATCATAAACAGTAATAAGTGAGGCAACAGCACTGGATTTAATCATTAAAATCAACTCATTTCCTAGGGGGCGTAATGCTACAATCATTGCTTGTGGAAGAATAACTCTAAAAAATGTGACAGAGTTGCTTAAACCTAAAGCTTTTGATGCTTCGCGTTGTCCAGTTGTTACGGATAGAAAACTTCCTTTAAAGATCTCAGATTGATAGGCAGCAGAATTGAGTGTAAAAATAAAAAGACAACAATACCACGCGTTTTGAAAAAACCACCATAGCCCCACTTGTTGCCAAAAACTGTTCATTGAACCAAGCCCATAATAAAAAAGAAAGAGTTGAGCTAATAAAGGAGAGCCACGGAAAAAATAGACATAAGCATTTGCAAAATATTGTAAAAATGTATTCTCTGATAGACGTGCAAAAGCGATAATCATACCAAGAAAAAGGCCTAGAGAACAAGAAATAGAAACAAGTTCAACAGTAACAATAAAGCCATTAATAAATTTGGGTCCATAATGACTTAAAAGATCAGGATTAAAAAGAAAATAAAGCCACTCAGGAATCATTGACTTAGCACCTTTTTATAGCCTATTTGAGTGTATGTTTCCAAATGGCGTAAGATTGCAGTAAAAACCGCTGAAAATAACAAATAGAGTAAGCATGCTACAAAATAAAATAGCATGGGTTTATTGGTGGCAGCGACAGCTAGATTCGTTTGTCGCATGAGGTCAACAAGCGCGATGGTAGAAACAAGGGATGTATCTTTCAGTAGAGTAAGCCAATTATTAGAAAGTCCTGGCAAGGCATTTCGGATGAGCTGAGGGAAGACAATACGAAAAAATGTGGTTGACCGTGAAAGTCCTAAAGCTTTAGCTGCTTCATATTGACCTTTATCAAAAATATTAAATGCTCCAAGCCAAACTTCACAAGAAAAAGCTGCAAGAACCATACTAAGGGCAAGAACACCAGCAACAAAAGCATTGATACTGAACATGATTTCAAAACTAAAATAGTCAAATAAATTTTGAATAAGGCTTTGTAATCCGTAGTAAACTAAAAACAAAGTTAAAAGCTCTGGTAGCCCACGAAATATCGTTGAAAAGAGGCGTGCCATAGCTTTGGCCATCTTAATATTGGATCGAATCATCACTGCATTGAGAAGTCCTAGAGGAAATCCTAGAAGTCCACAACATAATGCCAATGACAAAGTCATTCCTGCACTGGAAAGTATAACCACTCCCCATCCACCATTGCTAAATGATAGCAATGCTAAATTTTCAATCATTCTTGTATTCCTCATGAAAGAGTTAGATAATATTTTTTAGCAATAACCAACGGGTTTCATTAAAATATCATATTGATATTTAATAAACATCACCTGTAAAATACTTTCTCATAATTTTTTCATAAGTTCCATCCAAACGGATTTCTTTTAGCGCCTTATTGAACTTATTTTTAAGTTCATTATTATTTTGACGGACTGCAATTGCAATAGGAAATCTTGTTTCTTCTAGAGTTCCCAAGAGGAGACAACAATCTTTTCCTTCATTTTTAAGCCAATTTAATGCTTGTAATTTATCAACAATAATCACATCAAGTCGATGATTTAAAAGGTCACGATTCACTTCTATTGTGGAAGGGTAGAGTTTGATTTTCACCTCTTTAGAAGCATAATGATCTTCTGCATAGAAAGCTTGTGTTGTATTTGATTGCACACCAAGATTTTTACCTCTAAAGTCTTGTGTCGAGATTTCTTTAATTCCCGAAGCTTTGGTAACGATAACAGCCAGTGCTGTATCGTAGTAAGGATCTGTGAAGTCAATTTTTTGTAAGCGCTCTTGTGTGAGAGAGAGGGAAGCAATGATAGCATCATATTTTTTTGCAATAAGTCCAGGGATCATTCCCTCGAAGTCTTGTGTAACAATAGTACACTCAACATTCATTTTTTTACAAAGTGCATAAGATATATCAATATCAAGTCCCTGCAATTTATTATTTGAGTCAATATAACTAAAGGGAGGGTAGGTGCCTTCACTCGCAATTTTTAATGTTTTCGCATCAGCCAATTGGGTGAATAGTACGGCGCTTATTATAAGAGCTCCTGCTAATAATTTCATGATGTTCTCCTATTGGATAAGCGGGCAAATATGAAATCATTATGTTTTTATAATCTGTAAGCTTTTTTGGAGCAATTCAAAAATTTATTGATGTTTATTTTAGATCATTATGTTGGGCATTATTGATAAAAAAAGAATAAATATCTTATTGCTTGTATGATAGCTTAATTTTCACGAAATGATTGATTTGAATCATTTCATGAGTCAAAACTGAGATTTTTTTTGAAAATAAGGCTATTCAATTTGAACATAAAGAAAAAATTAGATTTTGATACGATAAAAATACAACCTTATTGTTGTCATTAGATTCTACAAAATGTTTAGATCTCAAGGAGCAATTAAAAGTTATTTTGATAAATGTAAATTTTCTTATAAAAATGCCGAATTTCCAATTATACCCGCATGTCCAATAAAAAGTTAAAGATACCCCTTAAATATACAGATTGAGTTTTAATTCATAGTGATATCTAATTGATATCGAAAGTAAAATATTTTCTCATAATTTTCTCATAGGTTCCATCGGCGCGGATTTCTTCTATTGCTTTATTAAAACTGTTTTTAAGATCATTATTATTTTGACGGAGTGCAATTGCAATAGGAAAATTTGTTTCTTCTAGAGTTCCCAAGAGGAGACAGCAGTCTTTTCCTTCATTTTCAAGCCAATTTAATGCTTTTAATTTATCAAAGATGATGATATCAAGCCGATGGCTTAAAAGATCACGATTAACTTCTGCTGCTGTAGGATAAAGTTTGATATTAACTCCTTCAGAGGCATAATGATCTTCCGCATATGCAGCTTGTGTTGTATTTGATTGTACACCAAGGTTTTTACCTCTAAAGGCTTGTGTTGAGATTTCTTTAATTTCCGAATTTTTGGTAACAATAACAGCGAGTGCTGTATTGTAGTAAGGATCTGTAAAATCAATTTTTTGTAAGCGCTCTTTTGTAGGAGAAAGGGAAGAAACAATAGCATCGTATTTTTTGACAAGAAGACCGGGAATCATCCCCTCGAAGTCTTGTGTGACAATAGTACATTCAACATTCATTTTTTTACAAAGAGCATAAGATATATCAATATCAAACCCTTGAAGTTCGTTATTTGAGTCAATATAACTAAATGGCGGATAAGAAGCATCGCTTGCAATTTTCAGCGTTTGAGAATTGGCCGATAGGGTAAATAGTGTCGCGCTTATTATAAGAGCTCCTGCTAATAATTTCATTATGTTCTCCTATTAGATAAGCTGGCAAATATGAAACCATCATGAATTTTTATAATCTGTAAGCTCTTTTGGAGCAATGTAAAAAATTTATCTATGTTCATTTTGCTATCATTATGCTGAATATCATTATCAAAAAAATAATTTCTTTTTATCAAGTATGGGAATAAAAAATACAGGAAAGAAAGTCACCTCTTATTGATTATAGGGTAATTTTTAATAATTTTATTTAAAAATCAATAATTTATCTTTAAAAGAAAAACTATCAACTTAAATACAAAGAAAATTTCAGCTTTTAACAGGACAAAATGTAAAAGTGTTTTTATTCTAATTAGAGAAGCACTTAATGTAAGCTTTTTGCAATTTTATCTGAAGAAGATAGAAAGAAAAATTCTGACATTGCTAGATTTTAATATGTAATAGGGCTTTTAAACATGGGGGAATGATAGGGAATACATTTCCATTAAAGGATAATGAGGATTATAAGGTAAACTTTTCAATTTCTTTTTGCTAAATGTTTGGCTAATTCGCAGAAAAGTACTCTCAATTTCTTTACAGAGCTAAAACTTAGAATTTTTTACTAAATTTTTATGATGATGTTATCTCTGTAGAAAGAGTTTTAAAATTACGTTTTATAAAAATTCTTAAAGGATGTTTTTTGATTACTCTCAATAAAGCTTCAGTAAACTGAAGCTTTATTGATCTCTTTTTTAATTTGCACGTTCATCTATAGGAACATAGTCACGCATAGCATAGCCTGTGTAGAGTTGTCGAGGACGACCAATTTTTTGTGCAGGGTCTTCAATCATTTCTTTCCATTGTGCCACCCACCCGACACTGCGCGCCAATGCAAAAAGGACAGTAAACATTTCAGTTGGAAAACCTAGAGCTTTTAATGTAATGCCGGAATAGAAATCAACATTGGGATAAAGCTTTTTCTCAATAAAATATTCATCACTTAAGGCAATTTTTTCAAGCTCTATTGCAATATCAAGAAGAGGGTCATCTTGAATGTTGAGTTCTTTTAAAACTTCATGACAGGTTTTTTGCATGATTTTTGCACGTGGATCATAATTTTTATAGACACGGTGCCCAAAGCCCATAAGGCGGAAAGGATCATTTTTATCTTTTGCACGTGCAATAAATTCAGGAATTCTTTTAATAGAACCTATTTCTTGTAGCATTTTTAGGCATGCTTCATTGGCACCACCATGTGCTGGTCCCCAAAGGCATGCAACACCTGCTGCAATACAGGCAAACGGATTAGCACCTGAGGATCCAGCAAGACGTACCGTAGATGTAGAAGCATTTTGTTCATGATCTGCATGAAGGATAAAGATTTGATCCATCGCCCGAGCAAGCACAGGGTTTGTTTTATATTCTTCACAAGGAACAGCAAAACACATATGGAGGAAATTTGCAGCATAACTAAGATCATTACGTGGATAAACAAATGCTTGTCCAATACTGTATTTATAGGCCATAGCAGCAAGCGTTGGAACTTTTGAGATAAGACGAACAGAAGCAATCATTCTCTGGTGAGGATCTGTAATATCAATAGAGTCGTGATAGAACGCAGACATAGCGCCAAGGCAGGCAACCATGACGGCCATAGGATGAGAATCACGACGGAAGCCATGGAAGAAGCGTGCAAATTGTTCGTGGACCATGGTATGCTGCATAATACATCGATCAAATTCATTTTTTTCTTGCTGTGTTGGGAGTTCACCATAAAGTAAAAGATAACAACTTTCGAGAAAGTCTCCTTTTTCAGCCAATTGATCAATAGGATAACCACGATAAAGCAATATGCCTTTATCACCATCGATATAAGTAATTTTTGATTCACAAGAAGCTGTTGAAGTAAAACCAGGATCATAAGTAAAAATATCGGTTTTTTTATAGAGAGAAGCAATTTCAATGACTTCAGGTCCACTCGTGCCTTTACGCAAGGGAAGCTCTACTTTTTTATCATTCACAATAATATATGCGTTATTCTCAGACATTCGGTATTCCTTTCAGATCCTTCACTTCTAAAAATTAAGACTCTGCTTCATCAGAGTGGGGGATGTATAACTGAAGCTTTTCTTACTTATTTAAGGGTAGATTGCCTCTAAAAGTGAGTACATGCAATCTAAAAATATTTCCTTATTGATCATTATTACTCAATAAGAAATGTATTTCAATGATATAACATAAAAAACTCTTTTAGGGCGCGTTGAGATATCTGTATAGATCCTTATTTGAGGAAATATACTCAGTGCACATCATGGGCATATTGTTGTGATAAGTTGGTCCTTGATGCGATGAAGGGATTCATTGCGTCCTAATAAAATAAGAATATCCAAAACACCTGGTGATGTTGCACATCCTGTAAGAGCTGCGCGAAGTGGTTGGGCGATAGATCCAAATTTGAGATTCTGTGTTTGGACAAAAGAGCGAAGTGTTTCATCTAGAGTTTTTGTATCCCAAGAGGGGCACGCTTTCAGAGCAAGATAAAGATCGTTTAAAATGGTTCGTCCATTTTTATCTAAGAGCATTTGAGCTTTTTCATCAAGTTGTAAAGGTCGTTGCGTAAAAATGAAGGAGGCATTGTCAATCAGTTCGCACAGTGTTTTTGAACGTTCTTTCAAATGCGGGATTGCTTTTAAAAATTGAACACGGCGTTTTTCATCAAGTCTTTCAATAATTTGTGCTCTCCTATCGGTTTCTGGTAGAATATTAAGAGCGGCATCAAAAAGTTCTTGATCATTACTCATACGCATATAGTGTCCGTTGATGGAATCGAGCTTTTTGAGATCAAAACGAGCAGCACCTTTGTTAATATCCTCAATATCAAACCAAGAAATCATATCTTTAAGTGACATCAGTTCGTCATCACCATGACTCCAACCTAAACGGACAAGGTAATTGCGCAAAGCAGCAGGAAGATATCCCATTGTTCGGTAGGCATCAACACCGAGCGCACCATGTCGCTTTGATAATTTTGCACCGTTTTCACCATGGATAAGAGGAATATGGGCCATAACAGGAATGTCCCATCCCATTGCTTTAAAGATAATCGTTTGTCGGGCTGCGTTGGTAAGATGATCGTCACCACGTATAATATGTGTGATGCCCATATCATGATCATCAACGACAACAGCATGCATATAGGTAGGCGAACCATCAGAACGCAAAATAATGAAGTCATCGAGATCTTTATTAGGAAAACGGACATCACCTTGAACACGATCATGTACGATCGTTTCTCCATCTTGAGGGGCTTTGATGCGAATAACAGGCTTAGCACCTTTAGGAGCTTCAGAACTATCACGGTCGCGCCAACGTCCATCATAACGTGGTGGGCGCCCTTCTGAACGGGCTTTTTCACGCATTTCAGCTAACTCCTCAGGTGAAGCATAACAATAATATGCTTTGCCATTCTTGACCAACTGTTCAGCGATTTGGCGGTGACGTTCTGCACGTTCGAATTGCGAAATAGGGGCGCCATCATAACTAAGACCCATCCAGTGCAAGCCATCTATAATAGCCTTTACAGCTGCTTCTGTTGAACGCTCTCGGTCTGTATCTTCAATTCGTAAAAGCATTTTTCCACCGGTATGTTTTGCATAAAGCCAATTAAAAAGAGCAGTACGAGCACCACCAATGTGAAGGAAGCCAGTGGGTGAAGGGGCAAAACGAGTAATAACAGACACGAATATTTTCCTTTAAACTAAGATATTACTTATGGAATTTTATAGAAAAGTCATGTTAGCATAAGTGATGGGGCGTGCAATAGCCGTATTGCGAGTTAAAGTGGGGGACTGATGTTTTATAAAAGTAAAGAGGGTTTATCCGAAAAATCTGTTACAGAAGGAAAAAAGCCATGTCAGATAGGGCAGAGTGTTTTTTCTAGATATGATGATGCAAAGAACGGTAGCTATAACCAACAAAAACTTTTTTTATTGACACTCTTAAAAGAAGTAATCATTTTTTTTCGCAAATGGTTAGAAGATTGTATTAATAAAGAAGTTTCTTTTGGTATCCTTTTTTCGCTGATTTTAGTTTTTTTTGCCCTAGGAATCATTTTCTATTTTCATTTAGAGTGGGAACCAAGTTGGGGACAATTGGGGGCGTTGGTCAGTATTTTTCTGGGAATATTCTATGTTGCACGTTTTTATCGAAAAATATGGATTCCCGTGGGGTTTCTGTTTTGTATTATATTGGGTGCTTTAGCGGCAAAAATAGAAACGTGGCGTATTGCAACACCCATGCTAAGCAGTGACATTGTCACTACATTGACGGGAAGAATTGTTTCTATTGAGTCAGGTGCCAAAGGAGGATTTCGTTTAGTTTTGGATATTTTGAATACAGAAAATCCTGTATTACGCCATAGTCTTCATCGTGTTCGTTTATCGGCAAGATATTTGCCATCTGGCTTAGCGATTGGTGATGGACTGCATGGAAAAGTTAAGATTCGTGCATTCTCTGGGCCGGTGCGTCCAGGAGGCTACGATTTTAGTTTTCATAATTATTTTAAAAGAATTGGAGCACAAGGCGTTTATTTAGGAAAACCAAGAAAAATATCCGTTTCGCAGCCTGATGGAATATTCGCTATCATTCTACAGAAAATTGAAAATTTACGCACGAAGATGACACAAAGAATCCGTATAGCCCTTGAAGGAGAAAAGGGGAGTGTTGCAGCTGCCCTCATAACAGGGCAGCGTGCTGGTATTTCAAATGAGACAAATGAAGCATTACGTACAGCTGGATTAGCTCATATTTTATCAATATCAGGTTTACATATGGCGTTGTTAAGCGGCATAGTTCTTTTGAGTATCCGTAGTTTTTTAGCATTTTTTCCAGTTTTTTCTTCCTATTATTCCAGTAAAAAATTTGCTGCTATCGTTGCTTTTATGATAACAGCTTTTTATTTGTTATTGTCGGGCTTAGCAATATCAGCGCAAAGAAGTTTTGTGATGATTGCTGTTATGTTGGTTGCTATATTGTGTAATCGCTCTGCTATAACAATGCGTAATTTTTCCATTGCAGGGTTGATAACTCTAGCGATGACACCCCATGAAATATTAGGTCCTAGCTTTCAAATGTCTTTTTCTGCGACTGCTGCTTTGATCGCTTTTTTTGATTGGTGGAGTGGAAGGTCATTTTTTCTTAAAAGAAAAACAACTCCCTCTTATGTTGGAGGAGGAGTGATAAATTTTGTTTTCTTATCGATGCTTTCAACATGTGCTTCTTCCTTTGTTGCAGGGAGTGCAAGTGGAATTTATGCTGCTTATCATTTTTCTAATATGGCATCGTTGAGCATTATCAGTAATGCTTTTGCTTTGCCTGTCATCTCAATTTTTGTCATTCCCTTTGGATTAATCGCAGTTCTTGCAATGTTAGGAGGATTCGAATGGCTTCCTCTTCAAATTATGGGTTTTGGAGTTGATCTTGTAATAAAGATTGCACATGCTATCAAGGCTATTTCTCCTGATTTGAATCCTGGTTTTATGCCGTTATCAGCGTTAGTTTTATTGAGCATAGGCTTGGTTGGACTGACTTTTTGCAAAACACCTATCCGGCTCTTTTTTAGTTTGTTTATTTTGGCAGGTATTTCTATTTGTGTATTGCATTCACCTGTACAACTGATTATAGCAGATAATATGCGCCTCGTGGGCGTTATTCATGATAAAAAATTATATATTGATCGTTACCATATTTCTAAGTTCACGACATCCATATGGAAAAAGTCATTTCGTGTGAATGAAACGATTAAACCAACAAAATATGGTCCTTCGTTACACGGACAATTTATTTGTGATTATCATGTATGTACATCTTTATTGGATAATGGATTAAAAGTGATCGTTTTACAGAGAGAAACAGATCAATGTGTAGAGGCAGATATTCTCATTCAGACATTTGTGATGCATAATCCAACTTGTTACAAGAAGGCAAAAATAGTATTTATACCTCAACAATTGTTATCACGAGGAAGCGTTATGATGACCAAAGGTGGAGATATTATTTGGTCTTCGCTAGGGTTTCATAGACCATGGAATATGCACAGACAGCATTCATAAAAACATATAATCAGTCATATTTTGCTTCACATTTGGATAATGACAAAACAAAAAATAACAGAAGACTTTTCTCATAATATTTTACGGTATTTAAATTGGTAAGTTTATCAACGTTATTGAAATGAGATAATAATCTACAGTTTTCTAGAAATAGATGATTTTTTATATCTGATCATTTTAATTTTTTCAAAAAAATTGATATGTGCATCTTTGTGCATCCTATTGATAGCACAAAATAAATCAAAAATTCTTATTGAATGAGAAAAATGCTAACAAATATTCTCAAAGAAATAAAAAAGATAATTGTTGATTATTCTATTTTATTCTTATCATATATTTCTATAACGAGTAACATCTCTTCAAGCAAGAGATGATGGTCAATTTAAATAGATTGCGTCAAGAGGTTATCTTTTATTATCATTATTATCGGTGGTAATAGGGGTGATAAATGCTGCTTATACGGATAGAAGGCAAAGTCATTCATGAATGTTCAGCAGTTAAAAAAAATGGCAGCTATTAAAGCGCTTGAGTTTGTTGAAGATGGTATGCGGCTTGGTATCGGATCTGGTTCGACAGTCAATGAATTTATTCATCTTCTAGGTGAGCGTGTTGCGGATGGTTTGCGGGTGACTGGTGTTGCTACTTCAAAATATTCTGAACAACTCTGTCATAAGTTTGGAGTGCCTGTTAGCACTTTAGAACAAATACCTGAGCTGGATCTTGATATTGACGGAGCAGATGAAATTGGTCCTGAGATGATGCTCATTAAAGGGGGAGGGGGAGCATTGTTGTATGAAAAAATTGTAGCGTCGGCATCTCGTGCAATGCTTGTCATTGCGGATGAAACAAAGGTGGTAAAAAGACTTGGTGCTTTTGCACTACCAATTGAAGTTAATCCATTTGGTATCCACACAACATGCAGAGCCATTGAAAAAGTCGCTGATGATTTAGGGCTTTCTGGAAAAATTGCATTGCGAATGAATGGAAAAAATCCTTTTGAAACAGATGGTGGCCATTTTATTCTTGATGCATTTTGGGGCTGCATTTTGCAACCAAAACCATTATCGGATGCACTTCTTGCTATTCCTGGTGTTGTTGAGCATGGCCTTTTTTTGGGGTTGGCTTCACGTGCAATTGTCGCTATGGCTGATGGTCAAATAAAAGTTTTAGAACCGTTTGATTTTTAGAAAAGGCATTTACATGATGATATGTTAGCACAGTAAAAAAGGGTCTTAAAGATTTTAGGTAGAATAACGAATTAAAATTATAATTAGCGATCGGGGTAATCATTAAATGAAAATAATATTTTCTTTTCAGCGTTTTGTCGTATATTTTAGTGCAATTGCTATTTTTGTTGTGAATGTTGGCATGGCTTATGCACAAGGTGTGAGTGATCAACATTTAGATTCAGCGCGAAAGGCAATCAGAGCTATTCATGCAACGGATCAATTTGATAGCTTTTTACCAAATGCGGTCCATGATTTCAAAAATGAACTGATTAGCGATGATCCGAATTTGGCAACAGCTATTTCTGATATTGTTGATAAGCAGGCGCTTGCTTTAATTAAAAGGCGCTCTGATCTAGAAAAAGAGATTGCTCATGTATATGCAAAATATTTTACTCAAAAAGAGCTTGATGCGATAACAACATTTTATAATTCTGATACCGGTAAAAAGTTTTTGACAGAAGTCCCCAATATTGCACGTGATTCTTATTCAGCATTTGATATATGGCGTACTGCTCTTATGCGGGATCTTGTAGAAAATGTGAAAAAAGAGATGTCTGAAACACTTAATTTGAATAATTCTACTATGCCTACAAATATGCCTATAAAATCAGAATCTTCAGAAAATAAAAAATAGCTTGATCGATATCATGACAACAATGGGCAATTTCTGATTTTTTTAATAGCGGCGGTTTTCCCGCCGTTTTAAATATTTTAATGAGAATAAGTCTTTTTAGAATACTGCTTTATAAAAAAGGCTTCTTCAAAAGAAAAAAAGACTTTCATTTGATAATAAAAGATCTTAGCCTACTCTTGCAGATGTATAAGAAGGAATAATTCGTGGGCTCTTTTGACTTTGATTTATTTGTTATTGGAAGTGGTTCTGGTGGAGTGCGTGCAGCACGGCTTGCTGGAGGTCTTGGCAAGCGGGTCGCTATAGCAGAGGAATATCGTATAGGGGGCACTTGTGTTATTCGTGGTTGCGTTCCCAAAAAACTTTATGTTTATGCATCACAATATGTAAAAGAATTTAAGAAAAGTGTTGGTTTTGGGTGGGAATATGCGGATCCAATTTTTAGCTGGGAAAAGTTGGTTGCAGCTAAAAATAAAGAAATATCAAGGTTAGAAGGGCTGTATCGTAAGGGATTAGAAAATAACAATGTGCATATTTATGAAAGTCGTGCTACTTTTATAGATGATCACACATTAGAGCTTTCTGCCACGGGTGAGCGGGTAAGTGCAGAAAAAATTTTGATTGCAACGGGAGCAAAATTTGCACAAAATACTCCCATAGAAGGTGGTGAATTTTGCCTTACTTCTAATGAGATTTTTGACCTTGATCAACTCCCAAAATCAATAGTCATTGTTGGTGGAGGGTATATTGGTGTTGAATTTGCTAATATTTTTCATGAATTAGGTGTAAAAACAACACTCCTCCATCGGAGTGATTTAATCCTTCGTAATTTTGATCATGATTTGCGGCAATTGCTCAGCGATGCAATGATTGAAAAAGGGATTTCTATTCTCTACGGAATAACAATTTCTAAAGTGCAGGCTGCAGAAAATTGTTATGAAGTTGTTTTATCAAATGGGAAAATAATCAGTGCCGATCAGATTATGTTGGCTACGGGGCGTGTACCAAATACAACGGGTTTAAGACTTGATAGGGCAGGTGTTCAAGTGGATGAATTTGGTGCAGTTGTTGTTGATGAGAAAATGACAACAAATATCCCCCATATTTGGGCTGTTGGTGATGTAACAGGTCATATTCAATTAACACCTGTTGCGATTCATGATGCAATGTGTTTTGTTAAGACAGCATTTGAGAATATTCCCACAACACCTGATTATGATTTAATTACAACAGCAGTTTTTTCACAGCCAGAGATTGGAACGGTGGGTCTTTCAGAAGAAGAGGCGGTAAAGCGTTATAAGCGTCTTGAAATTTATCGTACAGTTTTTCGTCCTATGCGTAATGTTCTTTCTGGTAGTTCAGAGAAAATGCTTATGAAACTCATTGTTGATGGTGAAAGCCGTATTGTTGTGGGCGCTCATATTTTAGGGGAAAATGCTGGTGAGATGGCTCAGCTTATAGGGATATCTCTCAAGGGTAAGCTGACGAAGGATATCTTTGATGAGACGATGGCAGTGCATCCAACGATGGCAGAAGAATTGGTAACGATGTATAAACCAAGTTATATATATGAAAATGGGAAGAAAATAGAAAGTTAAACAGCATATATTGCGGTAAAAAGCTTTTGATATGCTAATCTGTAAGATTAATCTTTAGAGAGAGTGTAATGATAAAAGAATGGGCGCCTGACACTTGGAGAACAAGGCCAATTAAACAAGTTCCGACTTATCCGGATAAGTCTATGTTAGAAGATGTTGAGCGAAAACTGAGAAGGTATCCTCCTTTAGTTTTTGCCGGTGAAGCACGTGATTTAAAAAATGAATTAGCAGCCGTTGCGAAAGGCCAAGCTTTTTTATTGCAAGGTGGTGATTGTGCCGAAAGCTTTGCAGAACATGAAGCTGATAATATTCGTGATTTTTTTCGTGTATTTTTGCAAATGGCGATTGTTTTGACCTTTGGTAGTTCTAAACCGGTTGTTAAAATTGGTCGTATTGCTGGTCAATTTGCAAAGCCTCGCTCTTTTGATATTGAAAGAAAAGAGGGAGTTGAATTTCCTGCTTATCGTGGGGATATTATTAATGGCATTGAATTTGAAGCCGGTTCTCGTATTCCAGATCCGCAACGGATGTCTATGGCTTATCGCCAATCTGCGGCAACACTTAATCTATTGCGTGCTTTTTCACAAGGTGGCTATGCTAATTTAGAAAATGTTCACACATGGATGTTGAGTTTTGTTTCTAACAGTCCGCAGGGAGAACGTTATGAATTATTGGCAGAGCGTATTTCTGAAGCAATTGATTTTATGCGTTCTATAGGGATTACATCCAAAACACATTCTTCATTGCGTGAAACATCTTTTTATACCAGTCATGAAGCACTGTTGCTTGGTTATGAAGAGGCTTTGACTCGGATTGATTCAACTTCAGGAAATTGGTATGCAACATCTGGTCATATGTTATGGATTGGTGACCGTACGCGTCAGATTGACCATGCTCACGTTGAATATTGTCGCGGCATTAAGAATCCTATAGGATTAAAATGTGGTCCTTCCATTGAGCCTGATGAGCTTTTAAAATTAATTGATATTTTAAATCCTGAAAACGAGTTGGGGCGGCTTACTCTCATTACGCGCTTTGGTTATGATAAAGTTGAAAGTTATCTGCCTAAACTCATCCGTGCTGTTGAACGCGAGAAGCGTGCGGTTATATGGTCATGTGATCCAATGCATGGCAATACAATTACTGCCAATGGTTATAAGACGCGTCCTTTTGATTATGTTTTAAAAGAAGTAGAGAATTTTTTTGCAGTGCATCGTGGAGAGGGAACTTATCCAGGAGGCATTCATATTGAGATGACAGGTCGTGATGTTACTGAATGTACAGGAGGGGCGCACGCCATTTCTGTGGACGATTTATCTGATCGTTATCATACGCAATGTGATCCACGGTTAAATGCAGATCAAGCGTTAGAATTGGCTTTTCTTGTTGCTGAACTCCTTAAAAAAAATCGCGTGACTGAATCGTTAGCAATTGCTGCTGGGGGTAGGCAAAAATTTGCCTAATATTTTTAGGTCATTATGGCAGAAAAGAATTTTAAAAAATGATGTTTCCGATGATGAAGAATAAAGTTGTGGTTGCTAAACTGATGAAATGATACAAAGGCTTATGAAAAATGATTTTCGGGTATCAATTGCCCAATTAAATCCTATTGTCGGTGATATTGAGGGGAATTTTTCTTTAGCTGTCATGGCGCATCAAAAGGCCAAAGAAGAGGGGGCTGATCTTGTTTTATTCACGGAACTTTTTATAAGTGCTTATCCGCCGGAAGATCTTGTTCTAAAACCTGCTTTTACAAAAACATGTGAAGAGACTGTTGAGAAGTTAGCAAAGATAACCGTAGGCGGACCAGGAATTGTCATTGGTCTTCCATTAAGGCGCAATGGTAATATTTACAACGCTGTCATGGTTCTTGATGAAGGGAGAGTCATTGCCGAATGTTTGAAGTTTGATTTACCTAATTATGCTGAATTTGATGAAAAGCGTTTATTTTCTTCAGGTCCACGTCCTCAGCCTATTGTCTATCATGGAATTAAATTAGGAATAGTCATTTGTGAGGATCTTTGGAATGATTCCTCTCTTAGTACAGAGCTTAAAGATAAAGGAGCGGAAATTATTCTTGTCCTTAACGGATCTCCTTATTATCGTAATAAAACATTAAAACGTATAGACGTTGTTCATACACAGGCTCTACAATCTGGAGTGCCAATTATCTACGCTAATCAAGTAGGTGGTCAAGATGAGCTCGTTTTTGATGGTGGGTCTTTTGCCTTGAATGGACAAGGCAAAAAGATATTTCAAATGAAACACTTTGATAGCCATATTGCTTTAAGCCATTGGCAAAAAACAACGACGGGATGGCACTGTATTTCAGGTCCTAATGAAAGTCTTCTCAATGGATTAGCGGCTGATTATCAAGCTTGTGTTTTGGGGTTGAAAGATTACGTTAATAAAAACGGCTTTAAGGATGTTATTCTTGGTCTTTCAGGAGGAATTGATTCAGCCCTGTGTACGGCAATGGCGGTGGATGCTCTTGGTGCTGAGAGGGTTCGCACCATTATGATGCCCTATCATTATACTTCGCAAGAATCATTAAAAGATGCCAAAGAATGTGCTGATCTTTTGGGATGTCGTTATGAAATCATACCGATTGCACAACCTGTTGAGGCTTTTTTAAAGACAATGGCACCTGTTTTTTCAGGGTTACCCTCTGACGTCACAGAGGAAAATCTTCAAAGTCGTATACGCGGTACACTTTTAATGGCGCTTTCAAATAAATTCGGCTCAATGGTGGTAACGACAGGCAATAAGTCAGAAATGGCTGTGGGATATGCAACACTGTATGGGGATATGAATGGCGGGTTTAATCCTCTTAAAGATATTTATAAAATGCAGGTTTATGCATTAGCGGAGTGGCGCAATAAAAATCACTTGCACAATTTGAGAGGACCAGAAGGAATGATCATTCCATCCAATATTATAGAAAAAGCACCCTCTGCAGAGCTGCGGGAAAATCAAAAAGATGAAGATTCTCTTCCGCCTTATCCTATTTTAGATGATATATTACAATCTCTTGTAGAAAATGACATGAGTATTTGTGATATTGTTAAACGTGGACATTCACGAGAAACTGTTGCGAAAGTTGAACAGCTTCTTTATGGTGCCGAATATAAAAGGCGTCAATCTGCGCCTGGTGTAAAAATCAGTTACAAAAATTTCGGACGCGATCGTCGCTATCCTATAGTCAATCATTTTCGCGATAAAAATTGAGTATTATTTTATGGTTAAAGTTCGTTTTGCTCCCTCTCCAACAGGTTATATTCATATTGGCAATATCCGTATTGCGCTTTTCAACTGGCTTTATGCGCAAGCGTATAAGGGAGAATTTATTTTACGCTATGATGATACAGATATTGAACGTTCTAAACAAGAATATATCGATGCTATTGCTGTTGACCTTGAATGGCTTGGTATTCAACCAGATGCAATTTATTACCAATCCAAGCGATTTAATCGATATGATGAAGTGGCAGAAATTCTCAAACAACGTGGCCTTCTTTATCCTTGTTATGAGACAACAGAGGAATTAGAGCGGCGTCGTAAAATCCAGCTTTCACGCAAATTGCCTCCTGTTTATGACCGTGCAGCATTGAAGTTGACAACAGAAGAGAGAAAAAACTTTGAATCACAAGGTCGTAAACCCCATTGGCGTTTTCTTCTTCCTAATTTTGAAAGTGATCCTTTACACACAAAGCGAACAGAAGTTTGCTGGAATGATGCAATAAAGGGAAAGCAGACGATTGATTTAGCTTCTCTTTCAGATCCTGTTCTTATTCGTGAAGATGGAACCTATCTTTATACATTGCCGTCTATTGTTGATGATGTAGATATGGCTATTACGCATATTATTCGTGGGGATGATCATATTACAAATACAGGCGCTCAAATTGCTCTTTTTAAAGCTCTTAATGCAGAATTACCGGTTTTTGCTCATACCAATTTATTGGCGACAGTTTTAGGAAAAGGATTTTCAAAACGTAATAATGATCTTTCTATTCGTTCTCTACGGGAAGAAGGATTTGAATCTATAGCTGTTCAATGCCTTGCCGTTTTGATTGGGACATCGCAAAATGTGCATCCCTATCCCAATCAAGCTGCGCTTTTAGAGCATTTTAATCTCCAAGATACGTCAAGATCCGTTGCAAAATTTGATATTGCTGATCTTCTTGCTTTGAATAGTCATCTTGTCCATGAGTTAACCTATGAGGAAGTAAAAATGCGCCTTAAAAAACTTTCTATTGAGGGAGATAAGGCGGAATATTTCTGGAACGCGATAAGAAGCAATATTAATAAAGTCAATGATGCTGTTTTTTGGTGGAAAATCATTCATGATGAACAGAATTTTGATACAGTAGCACTAGAGGATCGTGCTTTTGTGCACCAATCACTCGATTTCTTACCTGAAGGTGCTTTGAATGAGGAAAGTTGGAAAATTTGGACAACAGCATTAAAAGAAAAAACAGGTCGAAAAGGAAAAGCTTTATTTATGCCATTACGTCAGGCACTTACGGGCATGGATCATGGACCTGAAATGGGAAAAATTTTGCAGCTTTTAGGGCGTGAAAAGGTAACGGAAAGGCTCTCTAGGAAATAAGAGCGGATTTTTTAAAAGTATTTCGTTCATTTCACTCTAAAAGAGAGTAGAGAACGGGTTTATTTACACGTTTTTATAAGCATGAAAGCAGGAATATCATCACCAAATCCAATAGGTGTGTAATTCTTATTTTTTCGTGAGCGTTGTTGCTCAGATGGCTTCTCCTTATTATTTGCATTTTTGATATATTCTGTTTTATTCTCTTCTACAGATTTTTTAGTGTGAGCAACAGTCTCTTTTGGAGCAGTTTTCTTTGATGGTTTTGAAGATTTTTTCTTTACAACAATATCTTCTGTTTGATCATCGGCTATTAAAGTTGAGAGATCTCCATTGAGCCATTCAATTTTTTCATTACTCATTTCCTCGATGGCATTGATATATTTTTGATCAGCTTTTGTAACGATTGTAAAGGCTTTTCCGCTACGATTTGCACGCCCTGTACGACCAATTCGATGGATATAGTCTTCAGCATGTGTAGGAACATCATAGTTAAATACATGACTTACAGCTGGAATATCGAGTCCACGGGCAGCAACATCAGAAGCAACAAGAAGTGTAAGTTTATTATTTTTAAAATCAGCTAGGGTGTTCATGCGCGAATATTGGTCCATATCTCCATGAAGTGCCCCTACATTAAAGTTATGTTTGATAAGCGATCTAAAAAGTTCAGAGATATCTCTCTTTCGATTACAGAAAATGATTGCATTTTGAAGCTCTGCACCTTCATTTTGGATAAGCTCTCGTAAAACCGCTCTTTTATCCCATGATTTATTTCCAGATTTGACAAGCCGTTGTGTAATTGTGGTAGCTGTTGAGGAAGCTTTTGTAACTTCAACAGATACAGGAGAATGTAAAAATTGTTTCGTTAGCTTTGTAATTTCTGGCGCCATTGTTGCAGAAAAGAACAAAGTTTGACGCGTAAAAGGGGTTAGTTTACAGATGCGTTCAATATCAGGAATAAAGCCCATATCCAACATGCGATCAGCTTCATCAATCACAAGGATTTCAACGCCCATCAGGAGCAGTTTACCGCGCTCGCAATGATCAAGAAGGCGCCCTGGTGTTGCTATAAGAACATCAGCTCCCCGTTCAAGTTTGCGATCTTGGAGTTCAAAAGAAACGCCACCAATCAAAAGAGCAACATTTAAACGATGATTTATGCCGTATTTATCGAAATTTTCTTCAACTTGAGCTGCAATTTCTCTTGTTGGTTCTAAGATAAGCGTACGGGGCATTCGTGCTCTTGCACGACCTTTTTCAAGGAGAGTGAGCATAGGCAATACGAAAGAGGCGGTTTTACCTGTTCCCGTTTGGGCGATTCCTAAAACGTCTTTTCTTTGAAGGACATGCGGAATTGTTTCACTTTGAATAGGTGTCGGAGCTGTATACCCCGCTGATTTCACCGCATTAATAACCTTTGCGGAAAGACCTAAATCATCAAAACTGTTTAAAGATGGTATCATTTTTTTATCAACTGCTCTGTGATTTTAACTGCGCTATCTAATGATGATTATAACCAATATTCTACACTCTTTAAAAGTGTTAAGATGTTTTCACAAAAAAACTAACTATAACAATCATATACATATAAAACGCATAATACAATCATTAATAGCGAAATTGTTCTGATAAAATGCGCTCATCCCATGAATGATTTGAGTCAAAAAGGATTGAAGCTGTTACTTCTGTTGCCATTGAAATAGTAACTGAATGAACAGATTTAACTTCAATATTATCTGCAGCAGCGTTTACAGGGCGTTTGTCAGGTTCAAGCATATCAAAGCGCACTGTTACTGTATCGGGAAGCAAAGCTCCATGCCAACGCCGAGGGCGAAAAGGGCTAACGGGAGTGAGGGCCATAAGGGGAGCCATAAGAGGTAAGATAGGTCCTTGTGCTGATAAATTATAGGCGGTTGATCCAGCTGGTGTAGCGACGAGGACACCATCACAACTTAATTGTTCCATGCGTACGTTGTTATCAATGGTGATGCGAATTTTTGCCGCTTGATAAGATTGCCGAAAGAGGGATACTTCATTAATTGCAAGCGCCTCGATAGAATCTTGACATTCAGATTTTGCAATCATGCGCAGGGGATGGATTTCTTTTTTATGTGCGGCAGCAATACGATTGGGCAATTTTTTTTCATGAAATTCATTCATAAGAAATCCTACAGAACCTTGATTCATACCATAAATAGGTTTGCCTGTGTTCATGACATCTCGTACGGTTTGTAACATTGTCCCATCACCACCGATTGCAACAACAATATCAGTTTCTTCCAGAGAAGAATGACCATAAACGGAAATTAATTTATGGGTAGCTTTGATAGCCTCCTCAGTTTCTGCGGAAATAAAATGAAAGCGACTTGGTAATGTAGCCATTTAAAAATTATCCTGATACTTATAATTTATGTTGTAACTTATTTTTGAGAGTTTTGAAGTTGTAATAAAAGCTCTTTTTATAATAAAAAGAGCATTGAATAAAGAGAAGTTATTTCAAGGTAAAGTATCATTAAAAAGTAAAAGGAATGCGTCGTTAGATAAATTACAAACGAGTAATTTTTTTATTAGAATGATAATTTAGCATTGAAGCTAAGAGTATGATTAGTTAAAAGACCATAACTGATTTTAATAATCAGTGTGAAGCACCCGTAGCTCAGCTGGATAGAGCGCTGCCCTCCGAAGGCAGAGGTCACAGATTCGAATTCTGTCGGGTGCACCAAATTCTTCAACTTCATATCATCCTAAATAACAAGATTACCTAAAAAGAAGCCAATTTCCTCTTTTATGAAAATGGTTATTTGAGTTGTTTATTAAGTTTTGCAGCGAATAAGCAAATGATTTTAAGAGAAGTAAAATTTACGGCTGCGTATATAATTTTTCGGTTAGTCATTTTGAATATCGAGATAAAAAAGCAAGGTTATCTAAATATGCTTTCAATTTAACTATAAACATTTATAACATAAAAATACATATTAATTCAATATGTTATTGTAAAACTGATCTGGCGATGTTGATAGTAGATCGCTAAATATATTGTTTTGAGCATTAAAATAGATAGCTAAATTTGCTTTTATTCTATTTTTGGAGTTAAAGGCTGTTATGGTGATATGGAACGCGGATGAGGAATATCACCAGTTAAAGGAATAATAAGGGGGAAAAAACAACCGTCAAGATTTGAATTGTTTCAAAATGCTGTATTCGATATGGTTTTGATATGGGTATCTGGTGATTTCTCTATACACCAATATTGCCAGTTATGTTGGATGAGGGATTGTTTAGCTTTAATCAACTTTCTTATATATCGAACACTAATTATGGTGGTTATCTAGTTGGGAGTATGTTCTTTACGTTTGGCAGAATTGGGATTATATTTCTTGCTCCTCGCATACTATCTTGTGCAGCTATAGTGATGAGTGCACTTAATTATTTTCATGGCGTTAACACTTAGTCCTTTTGATCCGTTTTGCTGCTGGTGTTGCGAGTGTAGCAATGATGGTTTTGGGTTCTATTATAGTCATACAGCATAGCCATATGGGCGGATTATTGCTTCGCTTTATGCAGGTGTAGAAGTTGGTATTCTACTACTAGGTAATGAATATGTTATTATTAGTTTGAACAGAGCGCTTGATGCAACAAACATTTGGTTTGGAGCTGGCTTAATGTCTGTTCAAAACTTTTAAAAACATACAGGTTTAATTATGATAACTATATCAAAAAACACCTCCGTTATTTCTTTCATTGCAAATGAAACCGCTCCTGTTAATCAGAAAAAACCATCCAAAATATGAATAGATCAATCAAATGGATTTCGTGACTGGTCATGTATATATATATTATCGCATTCGTGCTTTAAACGATTTTGGTGATGTAAAAAAAGCGATCTGGATGGCTTTTATTGAAAATGAAAGCAATCTCTCTCATGATGGTAATTGCTGGGTTGCTGATAATGTCTGTGTTGTAAAATCTGGTTGTGTTTATGAAAATATAAGGGGCTATGGCAATGCTGCCATTGGTGGCTATGTGTATGGCAATACCCTTATATGTGATAAAACCCATGTGTATTTTGGTGTTCATGTTTATGACAATGCTCATCTTTCTTATAACGTTTGAGTTTATCATTAAGCGCGGGTTTATGGGAATGCAAAATTATCCGGTAGTGCACGTATTCATAGCAATGCCGCGGTTTATGATCATGCGGTTGTTAGGCAAGGTTTACGGCAATGCTAGCGTGGGGTGTCATACTAAGGTCTACGGCTCTGTTTATGGCAATGCCAAGATCTCCTGATTATATCGTGATTAGAAGTAATGTATATGGCAATGCAAGAATAAAAAGACATAGCGATTTATATTCGGTTCCCATAAATTGAGAGGTTTATGAAAGTGATGATGTTATCAAGATTGATAAACAGAATAAATGACAGACGTGGAGGGTGCTTCTTTGATGGTTATAAACGCATCATAAAAGAAAGCTGTGCCAATTGATATGACGCTGCTTTTAAATAGAGGTACTACAGATCATACAAAAGAAGTCAATAATGAATGTATGTATACAAAACGTATCATATTGCAAACGCTCTATTCTATTGATTAAAACTGATCAAAAGGAACGTAAATGACAGATATGATCTTTAATCACTCATTTGAATTACAGAACCTATAAACACTTTATGTATGGCTATAAAGCGTATTAAGAATAACGCTCGCATTTTTGAAGTGGTCATTTGACACAAAGTACATTATCAAAATGTCTCAACGCTTGGTAGGTTCATATCAAGACAATCAAGAGAAATGCGTATTAAGTGAATATTTGTAACAAAACCCGTTGTTTACATTTACGAACATTGGTTTTTAAAAGCAGCTTTTCATAAGACAATAAACAACCGCTTTTTATAAAATCTAAGGCTTTTAAACTGTTATAAATCTAGGTTTCAAACGTATTTATAGAGATATCATTTTATGTCTCTAAACGTTTAAACGTTCATTTAGTGGGGTTCTCATAAGCGTATTTTCACTTTGCATTTAAACATAACTTCTTTTCAAATAAGCCGCTCTATATTTGGGCTGGCAAAATTAACCAGCTCAAATTTGAGCTCGTTAACTTTAGAATAGAGCATTCTTTAAACATTGTCGCTTTTGACTCAAAATTGAGTAAAACACCATGCCTTTGTAATATGATTGCAATCCTTTTGAAATTTATCTACTTATCTTTGTCTTAATAAGTATCCTCAAATTTTAGGGAACTTCATTTGGTTTCGTATTTTTAAACTGTAACTTTTAAAACGTTTTTTGCTTGTTTGCCTGCGTTATATCATTAAAAATCTTTTGATTTCTACGACATAACATTATCAATTTCATTACCTGTTGTGATGATAGTATCTATATAATGTCTGCTTATTATTGACTAACTTTTTAGTAAGCGGCGCTTTAAAATCGACTTGTCTTTAAATCCTTTTATGTGCCCTTAATGAATTAAAACCTATTCTATGATAGTTTCAAATGATTATTTCTTTTAAGGTTTAGCTCAAAAAAAGAGTAAACCCCATACCATTTTTTAAACGCATGCAATTTATGTTATCGATAATTTCAAACGATTACGTTTTTAATAATGCGATTTGTGTGTGATAAAAACGTATCATAAAATTTATGAACTGTTATGAATGATAGCTGCGTTCACTTCATTTGAATGTTTACATGCGTTTTATGGTCTATCCATACATGGTAATTGTTTATGAAAAATGGTTAATTAAATCACGTATAAAAGTGTAGATTTTAAATGGGATTCATATAAAATAATTGCACACAAACTATTGACTTTATTATGTTTTTTTATGAATAAGATTCCATCTCGTTTAGACGTCACAAAAGAAATCACCAAAGGCCTTATTGATAAGATTCTTCTCTTACACGGCGTTATCACTTTTGTTTGCAAAAATCTGCTTGTCTTTTGACTTTTGATATGGATACAACCTCTTTTGAGGTAGAGCAAAGAATTTTTTAATCATGGAGAGTGCAACAGTGCTCTTCAAAATCTTGATTGGTCTGTTGAAAAAATTAAAGAGGTAGATAATTATTCAGCATGTTATCAACTACCAGATTGTGAAGTACAAATTCTTTATAATGACGCAATTATCAAAGGTTATCAGTAAGTTGATGTTGGAGTTTCGATTAGTACTGGTATTTTAGCTGCTGCCTGTATGGTAATTGATCCCTATCAATTCTCAGCACTTACAAGATCTACAACTTGATTTTTATAAAAAGGGGTTGAGAGTTTGTGAAGAAGGAATATATGCAGATTGGTTGGAATTAAGCTTGATTATGTCTTGAAATAGGCGATAGAAAGAATTGATCTTCATAAATGCTTTTATTTCAGATATGGAGCACCATCTTGGCGAAAGAATGAAGTTGGAGGTACATAAGGTTATCAAGGTAGATTATGCTGATTATAGCTTACTTCATATTGGTGCACTGGCTTTATTGGGTGATGTTGCAACCTTACAATCTTATTATCAAAGTTTCAGTGCAGAGGATCATTTAGGCTTTGATGAAAATACCCAACAGATTCATTTTGAACGTGCATTGGCTTTAGTCAAAGAAGTAGTCAAATCTAAGCAACTCAGCTACGCTTTCATTGCAAAAGTAGTAAAAAATATGAACCATCTGGAAGAAAAACAAAGTTCTTAATAAGAGCTTTCCAGAGAGGTGGAGTTTCATTCTTACAAGGAAAAAAATAGCTAAATTTATCGAAACAAAAGCTAAGGAATAGCTCCTTAAGAAATATCAAGAAGATCTAAAAAGATTATAGGAGCCAGAGTCTGGTTTAAAGATGCCATCATCAGTTGAGTGAACTCAACAATGGTGGAGTTTTATCCATTGGCGGAAATCTGATGTTTGAAAGAGGCTTTCTTGATGTGAAGGTAATATTGTAATAAATAATTATTATAAATCAATATATTGTATATATTCATTGTTTTGAGATTAATGACCATTGACAAATAATTTTGCACCATTTTCTCTCTCCCAGCTTTTCGTCAATCATCAATGAAAATTTTTTATAATGGAAAGTTCATTGATAATATAACTTTTGTATGTCATTATTTTACGCTTAAAAAAAATATAAAAATAATGAAATGCAATTGAGTTATCAACTGCTTATTCTTTTCAATTTTTAATCATAAAAAAATCTTTTTATTCATTTTGCTTGTAAAAAGAACTAGCTTTTTTCTGGTGATACAAGTGGAGAAATAAGGATTTTAGATATGTTTCTGCGTTCCATTTCAATCACTTTAAAGTGTAAACCATCAGTTTCAAAGCTTTCTCCCTCATTTGGTAAATGACCAAACTGCCAAAGCATAAAGCCTGCCAGAGTCGTATAACGATCTGCTTCATCCACAAGGTTACGCCCAAGATAACCACTTAAACGGCGGATATCAGCATATCCCTCAACAAGAAGACTGCCATTTTCAAGTTGTTCTGCGATCATGAGTTCTTCATCGTCATCAGGAAAGTCTCCTGCAATAGCTTCAAGAATATCGGTTGGTGTTGCAATTCCTTCAAAAGATCCATGCTCATCAACAATAATTGCAAGCTGAATCGAAGAATGACGTAATTGCTCCATCAATCGTAAAACACTTGTATTTTCATGAACAACGAGGGGTTCTCGCATAGCTTTTTTCCAATTAATCTTTTTCCCCTCAGCCAAATTCAAAAGAAGATCTTTTGTCAACGCAACGCCAACAAATTCATCCACTTTTTCACGCGCAAGAATTAAGCGGCTATGTTTAACCTTTTGTAATTCTTCACGCATTTCATTTTCATCAGCATTTAAATCTAACCACTCAATTTCATTACGCGGCGACATGATAGAGCGAACAGGGCGATCAGCTAAATCGAGAACACCACGAATCATCTCCTTTTCTTCTGGTCTAAACAACTCAGAAGCTGCGGCCTGTTCAGCAATAACATCTACAGTCTCAGCAAGGTGACTATCTTTGCTTCCTCCTCCTAAGAGTCTCAAAACAGCATCAGCTGTTCTACTGCGTAGATCATTCGTTTTAATCATTTTTTCACGGTTACGACGTCCAATTTGATTAAAAGCTTCGATAAGAACAGAAAAACCAATAGCAGCATACAAATACCCTTTTGGAATATGAAAACCAAATCCTTCAACAATGAGAGTAAAACCAATCATCATCAAAAAACCAAGACAAAGGATTACAATAGTGGGATGACGATTAATAAAACGCATAAGAGCACCAGATCCGCACATCATTACTCCCATAGCAGCTATGACTGCGATATACATAACTGCTGCCTGCTCTTTTGCAATCATACCTGTTGCGGTAATAATACTGTCTAGTGAAAAAACGGCATCCAGCACCACGACTTGGACGATTACTTGCCAAAAAACAGCATAACCAACGCCTGTTTTTCTTTCATGTGATACTCCTTCTAACCTTTCATGTAATTCTAGCGTTCCCTTTGCGAGCAAAAAGGCTCCACCACCGATTAAAATAAAGCTATGCCAACTAAATACAAAAGATGAAAGTGAAAGAATGACCCTATCGAGTCTCATAACCCATCCAATAACGGTAAGAAGGAAAAGCCGCATAATTAATGCTAAAGTAAGACCTATAAAGCGTGCGCGGTCACGCAAATGCAGTGGCAATTTTTCAGCTAAAATTGCAATAAAGATAAGGTTATCTATTCCTAAAACAATTTCGAGAAAAACCAGCGTGATCAAACCAAACCACGCATGGGGATCAGTGATCCATTCCATCATTCCTTACCTTTTAGAAGCTTAAAAGCGCGCGATTGACAAAAAAAATTCATAGGCTTTTATTCGTATATTGGATCATGAACATTGAATGTAAAAAACTTATATTCAAAGAAAAAAACAGCACAATATTGCTTGAATACATGTGATTGTTGATAAAACAAAATGATGCCCCATCCCACTTACAACCACAAGAAGGTTCCTCTAATTTTCGCTCGGGCATTATGCTCGATAATCCTCTAACTATAGGTTCTGTATAACAATCAGAACATTTATTTATAAAGCTTCTTATAATGGGTTTATTTTTATATAAGATCAAGTGGTGAATATCATATTTTTAACCTTACAGACAATGAGTTTATATAACAAACAACAAAATATCTGGACATCTATCCTTAGGAGCGTTATAGAAACGCTCATTCTCGTCTTTTGAGAAGCTTATGGGTGATTAGCTCAGTCGGTAGAGCAGCTGACTCTTAATCAGCGGGTCGTGGGTTCGATCCCCTCATCACCCACCATTTTATTTTATACCGTAAATAACTTATTGATTGCGTAATTTTTTTAAGGTACGAGTTGCTAAATAAAATTGGGCAGTAGGATTTCCCCATATCTGTTTGTTTAAAAGTGAAGATTGTTGATATAGCTTAGTCATCGGTGTTTGTACTTTTTAGGGGACTCAAAGAACTTCCAAAGGACATTTGAAGATCTTTTAATGCGTATTGTTTCTTTTTTTAAAGTTGCAATTGGTAAGGAGAAGCCTCTTACCGACAATTGTGTTATTTAAAGGGGTATAAAAATCAACAGTTTTCACTTCTTTTAATATAAATTGATTAAATTTTTTTGGATTTTTAGCATATTGTTTAAAGACAGAAGAAACTTTACACTTTAGTTGTGTCAGCAGCGTGGATATTTTTTGATAACTCTCCCGCTTAAACAAAAAACTTCTATAATAATCATCAGTATTCCAAGAGGGTAAATCAAGATAAAATAAAGTAGTTAGCTGGACATACAAGTAATAAAATTAGATTAGTTTAATTGTTTAAAGCTAATACCTGTTAAACGAAAGACAATAAACTTTAATGAGGCTTAAAGTTTTAAAATATTAAGCTGTGTGGTTACGCTATGCTGTCTTTCCGTTAGCTAAACCTCTAAAAATATAAATATTAAGAAAGCCACTCAGATTCATTATAATATATTGATTTATAAAGAATTGATTATTCTTTATTTAAAAAAACTTTACTATCATAAACTTCTTTTGTTTCAATCCCTCTTATAATGAATTAATTAAAATCATTCATTTTTGCATCATAAATGGGATTAACGTGTGGATAAAGACTATTGAAGAAAGGCATAAAAATAATTCTTATTAATGTTCTTAAGTGCTAAAAGTTATCATAACATTGGAAAAATAGTATAATGGCGCAGGCTTGCTCTTTTATTAAGTATAAAGATGATGGTGCAACAATAGCTTTACTATTATACCATTTATGGGTATTGTTGTGTAATGGAGAAGAGCGTTGAGAGAGGTTTCTTAAAAAAGATATGTAAATTGGCAACACGATGGTGTTTTGTTCTTTTATAGGTACATAAAAAAGAAGTCATTGATAGCCTTTTATTTATTCAGGTGGTGTTTTGGGGGCTCTTTTCCAATATTGTTGCGCCTCAAAAATGACGACCACAAATAATGAAAGGATAAGCGGTATAATCAAATAAAACATTCTAAAGACAATAAGTGCTGCAATAACATCGGTTGGATTTATATTGGGCATGCCTGTTATGAAGAGAGCTTCAAGAACTCCTACTCCTCCTGCTGGAGCATTAGAGAGAAGAGTTATCGTAAAAGATGCTAGGAAAACACCAAGAACAGAGATAAAATGAATATCTGCGTTATGTGGGAGAACAGCATATATAATTCCTGCTGCTCCTAAAAGCTCTAGAGGGCTAATGAGAAGCTGTTGAATAACAATTTTCAATCGTGGATAGGAAAGTTGAATTTTCTTCCCCAAGCGTAAGGGCTTTAACTGAAGCCAGCTGCCAAACGTATAAAGTGCTATACAGCTGAGTAAAATTGCTCCAGCCGTTGTTCCGAGCCATTCAGGAAGTTCTTTATGAATGAGGGTGATAATTTCGGGTTGCAGTACCAAAACGATTCCCAAAAGTAAGATTGTGCCGATTACAAAAGTAAAAGAGCAAAAACCTACTAATATTGCGATTTCTGTTCCGTTTAATCCTTTCATTTTATAGGCGCGATAGCGTACAACGGCACCAGAAAAAACTGAAGCACCGATATTGTGTGAAAGAGCGTAGGTTGTAAATGAACATATAGCGATAAAAATCCAAGAAATTTTATGGCCTAGATGTTGCAAGGCAATTCGATCATATCCAGCAAGAGCAGCATAAGCTAGGAGAGAACATAAACAGGCTAATAACCAGTGCTGTGCATTTAAATTGCTCAAGCGCTCCAATACATCCCCAAATGAAATGGCAGAGAGCTTCATGTAAAGAATTCGAATAGATACCAGCATTGCTAAGATACCAATCAATGGCCATATAAATTGCTTTATTTTCACGATTCTGTATCCATTTTATGTTTTCTGTAAATTTTCATGATTGAGCATATTCCTTACAGATCTTCGTTCTGTTATATACTCTATAATGCCATTGGCAATTTCTTCATCATCTGTTACTACAACATCAGCACCTAAATCAATGAGATATGTTGTTTCTGTGTCGGATAATGCATGTGTGATTATCTGGATATCTTTCTTCATATCACGGATATTCACGATACATTCTCCTACTTCAATGGTACTTCGCATTGTAATAACAACTTTATGTGCATTATTTATATTTGCTGCGTTCATTATTTCTTGTTGAATGATATTGCCGCAAATAGCCTCAAAGCCATCTGCAATCGCTTTATCAGAGAGGCGTTTTGATTCTTCTACGATCACTATAGGTTCACCTCTATTTATTAAAGATAATGCAACACACTTACCGATACGACTATAGCCAATAATTACGATATGGTTGTTTTTTAAGGTCATCGGTAAAAAATCTTGGTCAGGATCTTGTGGATCAATATCAATAATTGTTTGGGTATTTTGTGAAGATGCAGAATTTTTTTCTAGACGTTTTTTAATTTTATTACAGGCAATGAAAACAAGAGGATTGAGCAAAATAGAAAAAATTGCTCCTCCAAGAATTAAATCATGAGCGTCATTGTTTAAAAGTCCTAAGCTTAAACTTAAACCAGCAAGGATAAAGGAAAATTCTCCGATTTGGGCAAGGCTTGCAGAAATAGTCAAAGCTGTTGCATTAGAATAGCGAAAAGCTTTAACGATGAAAAAGGCAACAGCAGATTTTCCGATTACGATAATGAATAAGGTTGCTAAGAGAGGGAAAAAATGAGTTAAGAGTTTCTCGGGGTCAAATAACATGCCTACAGAAACAAAAAAGAGAACAGAAAAAGCATCGCGCAGTGGTAAAGATTCTTCCGCGGCACGGTGGCTTAATTCTGATTCGCTCATGACCATACCAGCAAAAAAAGCACCAAGAGAAAGAGAAACTCCAAATAAATGAGCGGCTCCGAAAGCTACTCCTAATGCAATAGCAAAGACGCTAAGACGAAATAATTCACGTGATCCCGATTGTGCGCTCATTTTTAAAAGCCATGGGATAACGCGTCGCCCAATGACGAGCATAAGTGCAATAAATACAATTACCTTCAGGATGGTGAGACCAAAAATACCCCAAATACTTAAATCCAACCATTGAACAAGAGGATCCAACGCTTCTTTTTTGGTATTGCTGAGGGCACTTGCCAAGGAAGGGATGAGGACAAGTATAAGGACCATTGCTAAATCCTCAATAATCAACCATCCAACGGCAATGCGTCCTTTTTCTGTTTCAATAAGATGACGCTCTTGCAAAGCACGTAGCAGGATAACGGTACTTGCTATGGATAAAGCAAGACCGAAAATCAAACTACCACTAAAGCCCCATCCCATAATCAGACCAAGGCACAAACCTAGAAAAGTAGAAAATGCCATTTGTGCAATAGCAGCGGGGACAGCAATAGCTTTGACAGATAAAAGGTCTTTTAATGAAAAGTGGAGCCCAACACCAAACATCAGCAAAATAATACCAATTTCAGCAAGTTGATTAATGATGACGGAATCTATTTTAAATCCGCCTGTATTGGGTCCCACAATAACACCAGCTAACAAATAGCCTACAAGGGGTGAAATACGTAAACGGCTAGCAATCATTCCCAAGAGAAATGCTAAACATAAGCCTGCAACAATAGTTGTGATAAGTGGTGTGTCGTGGAGCATGGATTATTTACTATTCTTGATCAAAAAGCGAATGAATGAAAACGACTATATTTCTATGAGAAGAGAGGCGAGATGTACCATACGCATTAAAGGGCATTTTTATTTCACTTTGATATTTGCACGATTATTTCGCTCACGCCACCAATTTCCTAGCAGGAGTAAAATAGGAGCAGCAATAAAGATAGAGGATGATGTTGCAATAATAATCCCAAAGACCATGGGTAATGCAAAATTATGAACAGCACTTCCACCCCATATCGCCATGGGGAGCATCGCAAGAATTGTTGTGGCTGATGTAAAAAAACAACGTACAAGAACCTGATTAATTGACAGATCAATCAGCTCGCGCAACGGCATTTTTTTATAAAGACGCATATTTTCGCGCATCCTATCATAGACGACAACTTTATCATTTATAGAATATCCAACAATTGTTAAGAGTGCGGCGATAGCCGTTAAATTAAAATCAAATTGAAATAAAGCAAAAAAGCCAATCATTTTTGTGGTGTCTAAAATGAGAGTGATAATTGCTCCAATGGCAAAGAACCACTCGAAGCGTAACCATATATAGAGAGACATGGCAATAGCCGCAAGAATAACAGCAGTAAAAGCAGCTGTGGCAAGCTCACCTGAAATTTTGGGACCAACAACTTCTATTTGATCGAATGTGGTATCGGGATAGATATTTTGTACAGCTGTTTTGACCTTATCAATGGCGGTGGTTTGTTGTGCTTCGCCACCGCTTTGTTTCTGCATGCGAATTAATACGGTATTTTCGTTATCAATATTTTGCAAGGTAACTTCACCAATATTAAGAGTAGAAAGCTTGGAACGCAGAGTTGCTAGATCTGCTGGTCCTTTCGTGGTAATACTCATTTGGCTTCCGCCAATGAAATCAATACCAAAATTCAATCCAGGCTTAAAAAAGAGAAAAACTGAAGCCATTGATAAAACAATTGAGACGCCAATACCAATGAAACGTGCTTTCATAAAGTGGAAAGTTGTGTTTTGTGGCATGATGTTGAAAGCAGAGTGAATATGCAATTTTTTAATTTTCCATTTACGAACGATCCAAATCATGATGATGCGTACAATGGTGATATTTGTAAACATGGAGATGATAATACCAAGCAACATTGTTACGGCAAAACCACGAACGGGACCGGTCCCGAACCAAAATAGTAAGACGGTCGCTATAATTGCTGTAACATTTGCATCAACAATGGTTGCAAAAGCGTGTTTAAATCCACGATCTAGGGCTGCAAAAGCACCCACACCTTTTCGACTTTCTTCACGGATACGTTCATTGATAAGGATATTAGCATCAACGGCAATACCGATGCCTAAAATAATACCAGCAATACCAGGCAGCGTGAGCGTAGCTCCCAAAAGACTCAGTGCAGCAAATGTTAAAATTGTGTGCAGAGCTAGTGCTATATTGGCAATTAATCCCCAAATACGATAGAGAAGAAAAATAAAAATTGCAACAAGAATAAAGCCAATTATGCCGGTGTAAAGTCCCATTTGGATAGCATCAGCACCAAGATTTGGACCTACGGTTCTCTCTTCAATGACTGTGAGTGGTGCGGGGAGGGAACCAGCACGAAGCAGAGCAGCCAGAGTTGAGGCTTCTTTGGGGTCAAAGTTTCCTGTAATTTGACCTTGTCCATTGGGAATGACACTATTGATGGTCGGAGCGGTTAAAACTTTATTATCCAGAACAATGGCAAAAGGACGGTTAATATTTTGTCGTGTTATATCGGCAAATATTTTTGCGCCAGCGGAATCTAGCGTAAATGAAATAATGGAACGTCCTGGTATTTGGGGGTCAAAACCTGCACGGGCATCTTTCAGGACATTTCCATCTAAAGCAATTTGATCATAAATTGCATAATGTTGTGTTGCATCAGTGTATCCAGGGAGAATAGAAACACCTATAGGGGGATTATTGGGGTCCACATTAGAAGGAACAAGATGAAAACTCATCTTAGCGGTTGTTCCTAAAAGATCACGCAGTTGTTTTGGATCTTGTAGTCCAGGCAATTGGACCATAATACGATCATTTCCGACCTTTTGGATGGCTGGTTCTGAAACACCAACTTGATCTATACGACGACGGATGATTTCTAAGCTTTGTTCGATAGCATTGCTGACACGGTCTTTTATACCAGCTTCTGTTAATGTGACGCGGAGAGTTTCATTTTGAGCACTGATCGTGATGTTATGTTCTGTTGTGCCAAAGCTACTGTGTATGGGGGTTATTAATGTTTTCAAAGCAAAGAGTGCTTTTTCAGTTTGCGATGGGTCAGAAATAAGGGCAATAACGCTATCTTCAACGATACGCACACTTGAGGTGCGGATTTGTTTTTCACGCAATACATTGCGCACATTGCTTAAAACTATATGTAACTGATCGCGTTTTAACGTTTTGCTATCAACCTCGAGCAGGAGAGAAGAGCCTCCTTGAAGGTCAAGACCAAGTGCTACACGGGTGTCGGGTAAGAATTTCGAGTTTTTAACTTGTTCGTGTGAAAATAAATTGGGTAAGGCAACATAAATGCTGCTTAAAAGAATAAAACAATAAAGGGTAGTTAACCAACCAGGTGTACGCATGATATATTCCGTAAATAGGCAATCTAACAGTTATTCAAAGTTAAAAGCACAAGTAAAATAAGATGATCGTTTTTATATTCAAGGAAGAGAATTAAGTATGTTCATTGGGAGGAGCGCGTTTATTTGAGAAATATTGTGTTTTAACGTTACGAAATCGTGTGTCAACAGCTGGAATCTTTATTAAAAAGAAATCCAATGTTAGGATTTTTTGAAAGGTCCTCATAAAAATAGATTCTGTATGGAGTGTTACAAGTTTTTTGTTTTCAGTTGTGGTAACATTCACCTGATCACACTTATGATGTAAATCAAATCTATTCGTTTTAATGACATTATTGGTGTGTGATTGTTTGATTAAATAAGCACGTGTTTCTAGGTTGCTCGTCAAGAATACACCTAAACTGGATAGAAAAATCCAGGTTGTCAAAGGAAGAAAATCTTCTTTTTTGCAATAAAGGTGCAAAAAAAACATGCTAGAGTGCCTTCTTTAATCTTATTGAGTTCAGCTTATTTATCATTCTTTTATCTTATTACCAGTATTATAGGATAAGGGAAAGCTTTTATAAGGTTATTCTATAAAAGTTGAAAATATCTACTTTATACCATATTTAAAAGAGAAAAATAAAATCCCTTTTGTGCTCATAAGGTAGATATGTATTCATTTTGTAGAAAAAACATCCACATACTTTTCCTTCTTTTGGGGATTATCTTTGTATTTAATTCTGGTGCATGGGGTAATAGGGGGGCACAAAATACAATTGTCGAACAAACGATAGCTTCTTATTCAGTTGATGAAATTATTCAGCAACAACAGTTGATTATTGAGACTCTTGAAGAAAATACTGAAACTTTAAAAAGAGATTTTGACAGAAAGCCAGAAGATGAGCGTGCTTTAGAAGAATTACGGTTACGTGCACAAGATATCAGTGAACGTGCTATTGAGGCAGCATTTGTTTTGCGTCCTCCTCTTAATGAGATTAATACACTTCTTGATCAATTAATGGAGCTCCATCGTGACGTGAAAAAACTGAAAAGCTCAGTGAAGGAATATTCCTACTTGATAGAGCAAAAAGCTAAAATTAACAGTATCATGCTTCGTTTTGAAGCAATTTTCTTAGCGGCAAATAGAATAGCTGAACTTTCTATTTCTCAATCTCGGGAGCTTTTTAAACGCACGCTTACGTATAGGCTTGAGTTTTCGATTCCGATGGTTAAACATCTCGCCCAAAAAACAAAAGAGGCTTCATCAGATTTTCTTGTGTTGTTAAATTCTTGGTGGAATTTTATATTTTACTTCAAGTTTTTACAACTATTTCTTTGCTTTTTAATTCCACTTTTTATTACTTTGGGACTTTCCTATTTTTCTCAAAAAGTTCTTGTTCATGTGTATTGCCACTTTACGAAGTCTAATGAGGAAATATCTTATTTACAACGCTTATTGATCGCCTTTATTTCAGTTCTCTTACCTTCACTTGTATGTATTCTTTGCGTTTATCTTGTGTTGTTTTTGTTTCGTAGTTTTAACTTAGATCCAGGTAAGCTTACAACAGTTTTTGATATGATAGGTTGTCAAATTATTTTATTATTTTTAATCAATCGATTAGCTGTTGTTCTTCTATCATCGAATAGGCCCCATGTGCGTCTTCTCAGTATTGCACCATCGTCTGCTTATCAATTAGTGATTTTACTCACGTCTTTAGGGGGGATTTTGGCATTTGACGCTGTTCTTGATAGTATTTATCAAATCATTTCAGCGCCTCTATCTTTAACAATTGCTAAAAGTTTTATTGCTGTTTTTCTTGTAGCGATATTGCTATTTATAACATCATTTGTACCTTTGCGGTTTAGACGTAGGCGTGTTCAAGAAGAAAAAAAAGAGCCATACTTTTGGCCATTTTATATACGCATTCCTCTTATTGGCTTGGGGTTACTGCTCTTTGTATTGAATTTTTTAGGTTACGTTGGACTTGCGCGTTTTATTACGCAGCAAATTATGATTGATGGAGCATTTTTAGTTCTCATGTATTTAGGAATACAAAGCGCTCAAGCACTTGGAACTAAAGACCAATTTATGAAAACAACGGTTGGTCATCTTTTGATGCAGAGGTTTCATTTAGAAGAAAAAACGATGAATCAATTGGGAGTTTTTGTGAGCGTTTTTCTCAATTTATTTGTTGTTATATTTTGTGCAATGCCAATTGCTGTCCAGTTTGGATTTTCCTATTCTGATTTAAAAGCAGTTTTGTGGCAATCGGTGACCGGTTTTCAGATTGGAAATATTAGTCTTTCTTTGATTTCTCTTGTAACAGGAATTATTTCTTTTTGTGTTTGCTGGTTTCTTATTCGCCGATTTATTGGTTGGTTAGATAATGTGGTGTTGGTTCATGGAGAGTTCGATTCTGGTATACGTAATTCTATCAAAACAGTGATAAGTTATGGAGGCGTTGTTGTATCTGCTTTGACCGGATTATCAATGGCAGGTTTGGATCTTAGAAATTTCGCTCTTATTGCTGGAGGACTTTCACTTGGTATAGGTTTTGGTTTACAGAATATTGTCCAAAACTTTGTCTCTGGACTTATTATTTTAGTTGGAAGACCATTTAAAATAGGGGACTATATAGAATCTGGATCAGTAGGGGGTGTTGTTAAGCGTATTAGTGTGCGTGCAACGGAACTTGAGACAATTCAGCGTAAGACGATTATTATTCCCAATTCAAGCCTTATTAATAACAACGTTAGTAATTGGACACGACATAATAAAGTAGGACGAATTGATATACCAGTTACTGTATCATCTAAGGTTGCTCCAGAGCATGTTGCTGAAATTTTGTTAGAGATTGCTTCTGCGACAGAAGGCGTTTTAAAAAATCCTATCCCACAGGTAAGTTTTACAGCATTTGATCGTAAGAGTTTTTCCTTTAATTTGGCTATTTATGTGCCTAATATTACCTCATCTTCTCATGTAACCAATGCTCTTCGATTTAGCCTATATAAGCGTTTTTCTGAGGAAGGAATCTTAGAATGCTAAAATATACTTATATTTTGTCTACAGTTATTCTATTAAGTATTTTTACCATAACAGCTTTTGCTGCAACAGTAAAGAATACTGATTTAAAGATACAATCTCTTATTGTTGTTGAAGGAAGTATACCTTCAAAAATTTCTTTAAACACTCATCAAACAATTACAATTTGTATGAAGGGATGTTTTATAACTTTTCCTAATAAAGACCGTTTTGCAATAAAGGCAGATGATACTATAGAAATCAGTAGGGGAATAGCAATTTTTAAATAAAATGATTGAGAATTTTTGTTTGGGGACAAGATTTAGAAGGATAATGATATTGTGTGTAATTAATAATCTCATCCTTTAGAAAATGGTAAAAAAGTATGATTTTAGTATAAAATGGGTGTTTTTTATACTATGTAGAATCTACAGTATGCATTTTGGATGTAAGAATATTGAGGTATTTATAATATTGTTAATGAACATCGATTCTCTAAAAATAATTACATAATTTTTAGAATTTTTTCATAAAAAAAGGCATAAAATATACTATTTTATGATTTTTTTTGCGGTAATTTTAATACAAAATGTTTTATATTTCCTCCTTTTGACAAGATAATATGTATTTTTATTAAATATTTATTATTTGAAGTATTCATTATTCTAATATTTTAAAATTTATTTGATAATATTAAATTTTGGTGTAATGATATATTATTATAGTGATAAATTTAAATGTAACTATAAAGGAGTACATGCAATTTTACAGCATAAGATTTTATAAAAATTTGTTTTTTTAAATGTGATTTTTGATTATATTTAAATTTAGCAATGGGGTATAATTTTATGAATACAAAATTTATAACAGCATCTGTTTTTTCTTTGATTTCACCTTCTATAGTACAGGCTGCAGATGTGGTGGCTCACGAAGAGCCATTACATGTTGCCTCAGAAGTTGTTGCTTCTTCACCTTTTTCTTGGGCAGGTTTTTATTTCGGGGGGCAAGTTGGTGGCTTTTCAAGTAAGATTTCTGCAATAACGCGTGATGTTGATATTCCTCTCTATCCCGATGAGGAGAGTAAAAGTAAACCATGGGTGCCTGTCGAGAAGCAGTATATGCCTGAGCTTTCTGGATTTATAGGTGGTTTTTATGCGGGTGTTAATTTTGATCTCGGTAATAATTTTATTATGGGGATTGATACGGATATCATTTTAACGGAAAAAAAGGATACAAAAACAAGATTTCATGCAGATGAATCGAGTGCTGGTGGAACTGAAGGATCGGGCACTGAAGGATCGGGTACTGAAGGATCGGGTACTGATACTGAGGAATTAGGTACAGAAGGAAAAAGTCGAAAAAAGGCAAAACTTGTCAGAAGACAGGGTAGAGACTTTTCTCGCTCTTCTGCAGAGGATAAAGAAGAGAAAGACAGTTTAACTTTTAATCATACGTTAAAACAAAAATGGACAGGAGCTACACGGGTGCGTGTTGGGTTTTCTGCAGGGCGTGTGATGCCTTATATTGCTGGTGGTGTTGCTTATGGACAGTTTCAGGATATTTTGTCGACAGTAATTACGGGAGGTGAGCCATTTAATAGGACATCGGATGTAACAAAAACGATGATTGGTTATACTCTCGGTGGTGGTGTTGATTTTGCAATGACAGACCATCTTGTTGTGCGTGCGGAATATCGTTACTCAGATTTTGGTAAAAGGAAATTTAAAGACGAGATTGAAGTTAAGTATAAGACAAATGATTTTCGCGCAGGAATAGCTTACAAATTCTAATTTTGTAGGATAAAGGAGCTTAAATTTAAGAGGTCCTATTTCTTTGATAGGGCCTTTATTTTTTAATTTTATGCATTGTAAACACTATTTTATGGTGAAAAAAAAGGGGCTTTGACTTTGAGTAAGAATGAGGAGGTAAGGAAGAGTTACTCAGATTCTTAATTGTTAAGAATAAAAAATTTTTAGTTCACGAGGTGTGGTTGAAACATTTGTTGGCAAAGAAGGATTGCTTCGTCTTTCATATTATTACAGTTATCACTTTATAATACCGTTATAGATTTGCAAACAGTAAACTTAAAGAGAGTTTTTACTATCTAAGTAATGAGAAAATAAAGAAAATTCACATAGAGTGGTGCGGACGGCGTGCACGTTTGTGCAACAATTTTTTCTTCCCTTAGAACTCTCTACAATATCACCTGATAGCACAGTTTATCTTTTTTCTGTTTAATAACTAATTGTTTTTATTTTATTTTATTTATTAAATTGCCTTTTATATATAATCTTGGTACCAGATGAAAGTGCTCCAAGTGCAATTCAAAAGGTGGTTTTTAAAAGGTGGTTCGAAGAACGTGATAGACTGTCTGTCTTATCTGTAAAAAATCTATCTAAAGGAAAATATGCTGATAGAGCTGGTTTATGGCTTATCAAAACTACACCAGACCAAGGATGATGGGTTTTTAGGTTTGACCTCAATATAAATACGACGAGAAATGGGATTAGGCTCTTGTCGCAATGTATCTTTAAAAGAAGCACTGTTCAAAGCTTTAGCTTGTCGTGATCTTTTAGATCAAAGAATTGACCCGATTCGCCGAAAACAAAAAGAAAATTTACGTCGAGCAGGGGGGTATTTCTTTACGAGAAATTGCCTCTAGTACTTTTGAAGCGAAAAAAAACGAATTGAAAAATGAAGGAAAAGCAGCAAACTGGTTAACACCTCTTGAGTTACATGTTTTTCCTAAACTTGGTGATACGCCAATCATTGAACTGACGCAAATTGATATAAAAGGATGCATTTCTCCCATTTGGAAGACAAAAAACGAAACAGCAAGTAAAGCTTTATCCCGCTTGAATATAGCTATAAAACATGCGGTGGCACTTAGTATAGATGTGGATATGCAATTAAAAGCAAAAGCTTTATTAGAAAAGTTTATTCAAAATACCCCAAATATTCCAGTTATGCCATGGAAAGAAATGCCTAAGTTTTTTCAATCTTAAAATGATGAGCTTGTATCACATCTAGCTTTAAAACTTCTTATTTTGACGGTTTTTTTTATACCAATCAGGCATATTTAGAGATTTATGGATCAATATGGATTATCCCAAAAGAAAATATGAAGAGAATTGTTGGAAAGGTTTCTGATTTTCATGTGCCGCTTACAGCTGAAGCGCTTGCTGTTATTGAAAAAGCAAAAAATAGAAAAATGGTTTTTATTTGTTGAGAGTTTTGGAAAGCCTATATCTGATGTAGCACTTTCTAAATTCATGAAAAACAAAGGTTTTAATTATAGACTTCATGGTTTCAGATCGATTCTGCGGGACTGTATAGCAGAGACAACGTCAACACCATTTGAAATTGCAGAATCTGTTCTTGCGTATTCAGTTGGGAATTCAGTGACAAAGGCTTACATGCGGACGGATTTTTTAGAATAGCGCCGTGTTCTCTCAGAACAATGGGCGTCTTTTATATCTGGAGAGGCTTGATAATTGTTATGTCTATTGTCGCGTCAGGTGTCTAAGAAACATTTAAGCGATTAGCGGATAGATTACGATATAATCTCTCTTTCCTCGCTTAAAAGCGGGGAGGGGGTAAAGCTTTCAGTTTTTGGTTAGCCACTGTTTTATAATGTGCAAAGATATTGTCTATCGCATCCATGAGGCGTGCAAAATCAAGGATAAGCAAAAAAAGAAAAAATGCTATCCACTTCATCAAGCGAGACATCATTTTCACGCTTTGATAGGTGATGATCATTTCTTGAAGCATTTCTTTTTCTGATTCTGTAAGCTCTGTGTGTTTTTTGGATTTTTTTCTAACCATGTTTCCACCCACACAAGCGTTCACCTAGATTATTGTGCTTTAAGATCTCTCTTGCTAAGTTTGAACTGATGGCGTTCAGATCTTGCCGGCTTAAATAAATAGGTAACCAACCAACACAAGAAGAAGCATATTGATTTGTTGCGCAACCAGTCAGAGAGAGCAGCATGCACATCAGCATCACTTTTTTGATTAACTTCACTTTCCACCTCAAGCCGTGTTGTGGCTGCTTTTAAAGCTTTTTTTGTTTGCTTTTGTTGCTCTGCTTTTTTCCCAAGAGTAAAAGCTCTTGCTAAGGCAATAAAAAAGCGGCTAAAGCCGCACCTGTTACCATCAAGTTTCTTTTCATCCATAAGATCATAGGCGGTGCTCCTGAAAGCGTTTAGCAACAAAGAAAATACCAGCACATGCGGCTAAAACCATAATGCTTGCCAAAGCCCATTGGATGGATCCATTGCCCACTAAAAATCCACCAAGACCTGAGAAAGAACTCATGATCGGTGCCAATGCTTCTGCTTTGAAAACCCCCGTTGGTGCTTGCGTTTCTACTGTTTGATAATTGGAAGAAACATAAGCCCCTTTCGCCCATAGTCCTGCCTCTGCTACACGCCGGTGTACAAGACCTTGTAAACGTTTGCTTCCCGCTTTGGTCCATTTCTGTAGCTCGGCAGGGACAGCTTCATATTCACCTTGATTGAGCTTTTTAACAGTGTCGAGTTACAAAAGGCTCCTGTTCCTACATTATAGCAAAAGGAGACTAACGCCGCGAATTGTTCATCCGTTAATGAAACTGTAACAGCGCGTTCAACGACATTTTCAAATTGTCTTAAGTCTTGGCAAAGAAGTTCTTCTGCTTGCTTTTCAGTGATTGTCATGCCTTCGTAAATAAAAGGCTTTCCAGCACTGTTTGTATGTCCATAACCTATTGTCCATACCCCAATAGCATCTTTATAGGCGTTTAAACGCAAACCTTCCCATTGTTTAAAAACCTTCCCATTGTTTAATAAGTGCAAGTCCTTCTGATGATATTTTTTGCATATGCTTCTCCATAAAAAAAGCTCCGAAAAAAGCAGAGCTGGATTAAAAAATTGATATTTTTCCCATGTGAAAGGATGGCTTGTTAAAACCTATGTAGCTTGTTCATTGGAACAAAAGAATGTATTTGACATTATTTATTCTGTAGCATGTAGACTACAGATGTTTATTGTTAAAAAACACACTATTTTACAGAGTGGTTAGACTCGTTAAAAGACAAACAAGTGCAAAAGAAAATTGCTGCACGTATTTTCCGCCTTGAATATGGGCTTCTAGGAGACGTGAAATATTTCCGTGGCATTGGTGAACTAAAAATAAATTATGGACCAGGCTATAGGATTTATTTTGTAAAACAAGGGAAACAAATCATTTTGTTATTAAATGCTGGTGATAAATCCACACAACAAAAAGATATCGAAAAAGCCCTTCAATTAGTAAAGGAAATGAAACATGGAAATTACTAAATTTGATGTAAGTGAATATTTTAATACGCCTGAAGACTTTAAGATCTTATTAGATGATGCTTTAGAAACCAAAAATAGTGGCTATATTGCACATGTATTAGGTATTATTGCGCGTAAACAAGGAATGACAACTGTTTCTCAAGAGACAGGACTAAATCGCGAGTCTCTTTATCGTTCTTTAAGCGATAAAGGTGATCCACGACTTTCTACTTTTCTTAGTGTTTTGAGTGCTTTAAATTTGCAGATTAGCTTAGCACCTATCCAAAATAATTGTAAGGAACAAGCAGCTTTAGAAGAAGCATCTTGACTACCTCCCCATTGTTGATAACGGGGAGGGGAGTTCTGTTTTTAAGTTAAGCAACCTTTTTAATGGGGCTTTCTAAATCTGGTTCGTAAGCTTTCAAAAAAGGATTCATAGCCATGGGAAACTCTGAAGCTCCGAAATCTGTAAGAACTGCCAGAATCTTTGTAAAATTGGGCACTTCATCTTGAAGTTCTAAAATCAAAGCTTTTTCCACCACGCCCATGACCTGCACCAGCGTGTTACAATCCTCATCTCCAACACTTTGATGATTGGAAAATTGAGCCAACGCTATCCACAAATCGCATAAGAAGTCGACACTGCTATTCATTGCACACCCCCAAAGATTTGCTCTCTCAAACATGCCAATCCTCTGGATGTAATTTTTGTTGAAGGGAGCACTTTTTCTGTACCATCTGGTCTTTGAATGGTGATAGCAGGACAGTCCATGAAACCTTTTTTGATTTTGTCCTCAGTAAGGAATATAATCAACTGTTACAACCCATTTTTTTGCATGGGTTGTTTAGGTTTTGTTAAGAACAGGTGTTGTAAAATTCGCATGTTTAAAACCTTAATTTTACCTATAGATCTAATTGTCTCAAATTTGACTGTATAAAGTGTTTTGTATTTCTAAAGTTGATTTCCCCCCTGTCAAAAAAGTTCAAATTGCTTTATACGGTGCCTTTTTGTCGATTTAAATGCATATACAATCATAAAATGATCAGTACTTTTCACTATTTTGTCGTTTTAAGCCGCCTTTGAATTGCTACTGTTATGTTGCTCTTCACTAGGCTTGCTTATTCTCACGAATGAAATGCGCTTGCCTCCTAAAGCCAAATTACGGGTGTTTTCAACTCGTAGCTATGCGGATCATGCATTTGATTTTTGGTCTGTTAGTAAGAGATTTTTGACGAGTGATGAGTTTTCGCCAAGCATGTATGGAAGTAATCAAGCAACCAGTATTGTCGGCAATCAAGCGCCTTCTCCTAAGACGTCTGGAGGACACGTTGATACAAACAATATACGGATGATTTCGCATATCGGTTGTGAAGATGGTTGCGGTTATGTTTGGCAATTTGTGAGAGATGTTTGTTTCATGCAAACGGTAACTGGAACCTCACCAAATGTACAGTTTAAAAAAGATATGTATGCATTGTTAGCTGGTGGAGACTGGTCTGATACTATGAATATCAATCCACATTTGCGTGCAGTCATTATACGGAATGCCATTTATGAATCGGCTGGCGCCCGTGGCTGTAGTTATCCACGGCATTTTGTTTAGGAGGGGTAGATGATAGATTATCCAGAGCATTTAAATAGCAAGGAAGATTATCTGAACATGCTTTCTTTTGACAAAGTTGAAACAGTAAGAAGGCTAGAGATGCTTTTGACAACGCGTTTTTATTGGTTTTTTGTCAAAGAACTCAGTGAAGGGGAAGAGGGGGTAGAAGATGATACGCATAAGGTTTGTCGAACAACAGAAATACCGTTTGATTCAAATGGTGATTTTGTCGAAAAGCGTTGTCAGTATGAATTACAGGAAAGTGAATATGCGCCGCTCTTTCAGCTTGGCTTTGGTGTTGACGAAGTCGAGCAACTGATCAAAGAGCATAGTCAATAGAGATCATAAAAAAACATTTTTATGCCAGCCCCACTTTTGTGGAGCTTTTTTTATGGAGCGTCAGATGAGAAAGATATCGAAAGAAGGATTAGAGCTTATCAAACAATGGGAAGGTTTGCG
>NZ_JBHIRJ010000006.1:0-106076 GCF_042197045.1 Bartonella sp. AA74HLJMH | reverse complement strand
GGAACGCAAGAGTTTGTTGACAACTACAAAAGCGCACTTGCCGAGTTACAAGGGCTTATACTTCCTAAATCAAAAACTGGTAAGCTAGTCGAAGGTTCATTCGCATGGCTCCTTAAACAGTATTTTAATAGCTCCAATTGGCATAACCTTGCTAAAGCCACAAAGAAACAAAGAGAATACACTCTTATGAAAGTGTGCGATACTATAGGTCACATTTCATACCAAGCAATCGAAAAGAAACATATCATAGCCGGTGTTGAACGGCGCAAAGAAACACCAGCAATGGCTAGAGACTTTCTACAATCCCTAAATGGGCTTTTTAAATGGGCAATTGAACACGGACTTTTGGAAAGCAACCCTACTTTAGGTATCACAAGACCTCCTCTTAAAAATAAAGAGGGCTTTCCCGTTTGGACAGAAGAAGATGTTGAAAAATATTACCAACGCTGGTCACATGGTACCCATGAACGTGTTTGGATTGATGTTCTTTTATATACGGGTCTGCGTCGTGGTGATGCGGTCCGCATTGGCTGGAAAGACGTCAAAGATAATATCATTCACATCAAAACAGAAAAGAGCCAATTTAAAACAGATGTCTTTCTACCTATTTTACCGGAATTAGCCAAAACGCTTGAAGTTGGTCCTATTGGAGAAGAAACATTCATTTGTGGTAAACGCGGGAAAAAAATACCCAAAAAAAGCTTCGGAATTACATTTTATAATGCTTGTACCCAAGCAGGTATCAAAAAATCAGCGCATGGCTTAAGAAAATTAGCAGCAACACGCGCAGCTAACTCTGGTGCAACAGTATCACAATTGAAAGCACTCTTTGGCTGGACAAATGACAGTATGGCATCTCTTTATACCAAGAGCGCAGATCGCAAAAAACTCTCCCTTGAATCGATACAAAAGCTCCAAAAAAGTTAGGGATAGAGATAAAAAAACATAATAGAATCAATAAGCACCTAATCCCTTACTACAAATATAACTTTTTGATTTAATTATTATTTGTTACCGTTGCTAGAAATAACAATACATCAAGGGGTATAATTTGTTAATAGGCTTGGTGTTATGTCAAAATATCAGCGATGAGATTGCTTTTTGGTTGTTTTAGAAATGAAATAATGAGCTCAAATATTGATGAATGAAACGGAAAGTTTAAATTGAAAATATTAATTCCAGATGACTATCAAAAAGCCACCCTAACATTACAGTCTATTACAAAATTAATGAAATCGCATGAAGTGCTGGTTATAAATAATTTAGCTAAAGAATGTAATTTAGAAGATAAGCTCAAAGAGATAGATATTCTTATCTTAATTAGAGAGCGGACTATAGTTGATAGAAATCTTCTCCTGAAACTGCCAAATTTAAAATTAATCTGCCAAACAGGCCCTATAGGTTCACATATTGATATAGAAGCTTGTAGAGACTTAGGAATTGAAATATTAGACGGTGGTGGAGATCCAACTTCTGCTGCTGAATTTGCCTGGCTCTTAATTATGTCTGCGCGTAGAAAACTCTATAAATCTGTGTCTGATATGAAAAAAGGACGCTGGCAAACAACATTTGGCAACCAAATGAAAGGGGCTACTCTTGGAATATTCGGGTTTGGGCGTATTGGCAAAATGGTTGCTCAATATGCTCAAGCTTTTGGCATGTCCATTTTAGTTTATGGGAGCGAGCGTTCAACGCAAGAAGCAAAAAATTTAGGTTATCATTTTACGCATTCAAAAGATGAATTTTTTACACGTCCTGACATTATATCCGTACATTTACGTTTAAGCGATAAAACAAGAGAAATCATAAAATTAGATGATCTATTGAGCATGAAACCACATGCTATTTTTGTTAACACAGCGCGTTCAGCTTTGGTTGAAAAAGGGGCGATAGAAAAAATACTAAGTTTGGAAAATTCAACTTACTTTGCACTGGATGTTTATGACAGCGAGCCAGTATATGGGAGAAAATTATTGCAATCAGATAGAGTTCTTTGCACGCCACATCTGGGCTATGTGACTGAAGAAAGCTTTGAGAATTATATTGAAAAAGCTTGCCAAAATATAGCTTCTTTTATGAAGAGCGCTTAATGCCGGCTGAGCCAATGTTTGTAAAATTTATCTTATATCGCTAGCGTATCAAATTTGCACGACACATAATAGCTTATTTCCTTAAATTAAGCATATTCCTTAGTTTTCATATTAATACCAATAGTATGAACAGATTTTTATGTAATCAGCATAAAATACACAATTTATTATTGCAATCATTAAAAAAGGCTACTTCATTGGAATACACTTTAATTGGAGGGGGGCGGAGTGAGCAATAATAAATTTATAGGAAAAAATTATTATAGATGGATTATATTGCTTGTTGCCACGATCGCTCAAGCATCAGCCTGCTTCTTTGTTCAAGGGATTGGTCCTTTAGCTGAATTTTTTAAGAAGGATTTCTCGCTTAGTGACTCTCAAATAGGTTTGCTGTCTTCAGCAGCGCAATTCCTACCTATTATTGGCTTACTTGTAGCTGACGAATTACTAGACAAGTTTAACGAGCGCTATATTGTTGGAGTTGGCGCGGTCGGCGTTTCTGTCGTTCTTTTGTTGGGAGCAATCGCAGATAACTATATTTCCCTTTTGGTTTGTTTGCTAATTATAGGGGAATTTTATAGTTCTGCTCAACCCGGTGGCGCTAAATCTGTTTCTTCATGGTTTCCACAATCGCAGCGCGGATTTGCAATGGGAATAAGGCAGGCGGGGTTAACATTAGGTTGTAGGGGCATTAGCTGGAATAGTTCTTCCTGCTAGTGTGCTTGTCTATGGCATACAAGGTGCGTTTTGGTCGGTGCCATAGTTTCTTTTTTAGGGGGATGTATATTTATTATTTTTTATCACTCACCAGCAAAAGTTATCGCTATCGTTCCAAAAAGCAAGGCAAGAATTTCGTTCTATGCAAATGTAAGATCTCGTCTTGCACTGTTGGCTGCGCCTCATATGAAGAATATTATTTTTCCAAGCGTTTCACTTGTGATCGTTCAATATGTTTTAACCATTTTTATAACGATCTATTTTTATAGAATCTATCACCTGTCTCTAGATAAAAGTGCTTATTTATTTTTTGTTTCACAGGCTTCTGGTGCCTTAGGAAGAATTATTTTAGCAGCGTAGTGTGATCATTGTAAAAAAGGACAATTTTTTCCTGTCTTGTTTTGCATGATTGCAGTCGTTTTTGGATTTTTAATATTAATTTTGGGCATAAGTGGATCCATAATTTATTTAACTGTTTTATCTGCTTGGTTAGTTTTTTGGGAATGGAATGGTATGGCCCTTGGGCTGCTTATATTGTAGACTCTTAAGCCGAAAGAAAGCGTTGTGTTTTCTCTGGGTTTAGCAATATCTGTAAATCAAATCGCAATTATTACTACTCCACCATTATTTGGATTAATCCAAGATTTTACAGGCACTTATTTTCTAACATGGCTGATTTTAATTATTGTTTTTTCACTTTTTTAATAAAAAAGTAGGGAAATATAATTGGGGGAAATTATAATGATAAATGGAAAATACTTTTTAGTTGAGCAATAAAGAGACAAACTTTGAGAGGCTTTAGACCATGTTATTTATGATCCATACGGTGGTATTGAATATTCGGTTGAGTTAAAAAAATAGCATTTTCGCTGCTACCACATAGAATATTGACAATTCTTATGAACCAAAAAGTGTCTATTACCCCTAGACCATATTTAATCTTTGAAAACCTTCCTGTTGATAGACAAATTAATATGTCACCTAATCCTTACAATTTAGATGCGTCTTGTAAAAGTGGCTATATTAGCGAAAATTTAATTATGATGTTTTCTTTATTGATCGGAGAGCCTTATTCAATTAAGTTTGAAGGCGAACATATAGTAAATAACCTAGTTCCTTTAGAAGATAATAAAAAAGATTATACAGGATTAGGATCTGAAGTTGAGTTAGATTTTCATATGAAAATGCTGTACTAAAATTTATAACGGATTTAAATTTATCTCCTAAAGGGGATACTTTTATCTGGTGTTCGCAATGGTGTTGATGGTCCGTTAACGAGAATATCTGATGCACGTCTAGCTTTAAAACTTTTAAGTGAGGAGGATTTGAGGAGCTTAAGGGATAATTTATATATAATTAATATTCCCTATAGATGGAGAAAAAATGGGGTAACTTCTACAAGTAAAGTGCCCCTCGTTCAAGGGGACGGTGAATTCCCAGATATCAGCGCTGTTTTTTATCCAGGCATGTTAGAGCCACAGTCAAAAAAAGCCAAGAAAGCTTCAGATCATTTTTATGAAGCTATTAAGGCTGTATCTTTTGGAATTGATGTACAACCAGGAAGATTATTATACATTGATAACAGAATGGCCCTACACTCTAGAGATAAATTTTTTGGATCATTTGATAGTTATGAAAATCCAATGCGGTGGATTCAAAGAGTGTTTGTGTCTGCAGATTTATGGAATCATAGATATATAGAACAAATAAAAGAAAGAGTATTTAATTTTCAATGTTAATATCCTGATAATGATATGATGTTGAGTATTATTCTGGTTTATATATTGACGATACATCTCATATGTATAGGTTTCTCCCGCATAATCATACCTGATTATAAGCTATGGTGACCTATTGGTTTTCTATGGCTGCATTTGATTTTTGTTATTTTTTTCCTTCCTTTCAAGCCGCTAGGGGGATTTTCCTATCAAGCCCCTGAAAGAGCTATTTGGAGTAATTTCATAATGCAAAACCAAAACATAGTAACAAACTTTTCTATTGTTTTCATAGGCATAACGGCTTGCATGGTTGCACCCTTCAAGCACTGTGGCTTTTTTTCTTGCACGATGGAATCTTTCATATATGAGACAACATAATTAATTTATAACAGATAATTCAATGTATTATCTAAAAAATGCAACGAAATAGCTATTAATGTGAACATATGAATTAAAAAACAAACATCGTGTACAAATAAATTCAAACATAATTGTGCACACGACTTATAACATTTTTTAGATGAACAAATAATAATACACCCCATGTCTTTAAACAAAGAATGAAAATCATAAAATGAGCTCTAAGGATAATAGGAACTCTCCACAAAGAAGAGACAGAGATGAAGACTCCAAAGACTTCATCATCACCATCCTTCACCATTTTGTTAACATATTCATTTTATACAAGAATCTTTCCCTCGGAAGAAATAGCATTTGCAATAGCTTCTTCGCTTGCCTCATCGGGTAATAACATCTCATTATGAGCACATCCCGATGGGATCATAGGAAAACAGTTTTCTAAATGATAAACACGACAATCAAAAAGAACAGGCTTATCACAGTCAATCATCTGCTGAATTTTATCATCAAGTTCATCGGGTTTTGAACAATGAATTCCGACGGCTCCATAAGCTTGTGCCAATTTCACAAAGTCAGGCATAGATTCCGTATAAGAATGAGAAAGACGATTACCATGCAGCAATTGCTGCCACTGGCGGACCATTCCCATATACTGATTATTTAAAATAAAAATTTTCACCGGTGCGTCATGCTGAATAGCTGTTGCAAGCTCTTGAATATTCATCTGAATGGAGGCATCACCAGAAATACACACAACAAGCGCATCAGGATGCGCTATTTGAACACCTATAGCAGCAGGTAAACCATACCCCATCGTTCCAAGACCACCAGAAGTCATCCAATGTTTTGGTTCATCAAAATGATAATACTGCGCTGCCCACATCTGATGCTGCCCGACATCCGTTGTAATATAAGCATTCGCATCTTTGGTAAAAGCATACAGCCGTTCAAGAGCATATTGCGGCATAATGACATCTTTTTTCTCCGCATATGCCAATGAATTACGAGCTTTCCAACGGTTAATTTGCGTCCACCACGCCTCACGGACTTCACTGTTAAACGCTGGTTGCTGTATCTTTAAGAGTTGCGTCATATCTCCTAAAACACAAGCCACATCACCAATAATTGGAACTTCTGCTTTTACAATTTTATTGATAGAAGAAGGGTCAATATCAATATGAATAATACGCGCATGAGGTGCAAATGCATCAAGGCGCCCGGTGATACGATCATCAAATCGTGCTCCAACAGCTAACATGACATCACAATCATGCATGGCCATATTAGCCTCATAGGTTCCATGCATTCCAAGCATTCCAAGCCAATTTTTACCGGAAGCAGGATAAGCACCAAGTCCCATTAAAGTTGAAGTAATCGGAAAATCCCCCAATTGAACCAAATTACGTAAAAGCTGTATAGCTTTCATCCCCGATGAAATAACACCACCACCAGAATAAATAATAGGGCGTTTTGCCTCAACTAAAAGAGAAACGGCAGATTCAATAGCCTTAGTATTCCCTTTCAACGATGGAAAAGAATGTAAAGACTCCTGAACTTGAGGTGCTCTATAAAATCCTGAAGCAAATTGAACATCCTTAGGAATATCAATCAAAACCGGCCCAGGACGACCTGATTGAGCAAGAAAAAAAGCTTCATGAATAATAGCCGCAAGATCATTGACATTTTTAACCAGCCAATTACGCTTCGTACAAGGCTTTGTAATTCCAACTGTATCAGCCTCTTGAAAAGCATTTGTTCCAATCACCGTTGTTGACACCTGCCCAGAAAAACAAATAAGAGGTATCGAATCCATAAGAGCATCTTGCAAAGGTGTAACAGCATTCGTTGCCCCTGGACCAGAAGTCACAAGCATAACCCCTACCTTCCCTGTGCTGCGTGCATAGCCTTCAGCTGCATGCCCTGCGGCTTGTTCATGGCGCACCAAAATATGCTGGAGTGTATCTTGGTGATAAAGAACATCAAAAATAGGCAAAACAGCCCCACCAGGATAACCAAAAATATGTTCAACGCCTTGATCTATAAGAGCTTGAACCACTATTTCAGCGCCAGACATTATTTTTCCATCTGCACTCTCTTGCTTTCTTGGATCATTTCTCATTTTTCCCACTCACCTACTTTATAGGACAATAAAAAAGCCCCTAACGGAGCCCATAAAAAAAGCCCCCAAAGGAGCCCATTACACAACACATACTGTATGATTACCCCCATTATTCCAACGTATAAAATATATAAAAAATTCCTTGTAGAGAGATTTCTAATTCCATTGATACCATTCGTCAATAAAAAATTATATTTTCTAAAAAATTTCTTTTTCACGAATTATCTTTTATCTTTCGATAAGTTTCTTTGCAAAGCTCTAACTCTTTTATCAAAAAGTAAGCATCCATTCTTCATCAAATTGATTACGAAACCATGTCATTTGTCTTTTTGCATATCTCCTCGTTTGTATTTTTACCGCTTCAAGAGCATTCTCAAAGCTTCTATATCCATCCAAATAAGCCATAAATTCAGGTATACCAATAGCCTTCATTGCTGGTAAAGAAGGGGAAAGTTTAAGTTTTTTCATAGCCACCACTTCTTCTAAAGCTCCTCTTTCAATCATAGAATCCAAGCGTTTATGAATACGTTCATAAAGCAGAGAACGTGGTGGCATGAGAAGAATTTTTTCAGTCAAATTCGGCGCAATGAGAGGTGTTGTTTTTTGTTTCTGCCACCAACTGAGCGTCTTACCGGTTGCATCATAAACTTCCAAAGCACGGACAATACGCTGTCTATCGTGCGAAGAAATTTTTTCAGCAACAACAGCATCAATCTGCAACAACTGGCGATAAAGACTTTCAGGTCCCTCTTTATCAAGCAGCAAACGCCACTTCTGCCGCACAACATCTGGAACATGAGGGATTTCCGAAATCCCCTCTAAAAGAGCACGAAAATAAAGTCCTGTCCCACCAACAAAAATAACTGATCTTAAAGAAAAAGTAGTCAATAGCTTCTCGACATCACACAACCATTGCCCTACTGAATAATTCAAAATAGGACTCACATGACCATAAAGATAATGGGGAACAATCGCGGTATCAGCCTCCCCCGGCCGTGCCGTTAAAATATTTAAAACATTATAAACCTGCATTGAATCAGTATTAATAATGAGAGCATTTTTTTCTTGAGCCATTTGCAAGGCAAGTTCTGACTTCCCACTTGCCGTTGGCCCTGCTATTAATGTAACTGTTCTCTGTGTCATGAATAGCAATTTCTCCCAATCAATAACTTATTGCAACATGCAGACACCCCCAAAGCCTTCCTGTATTTTCTCTCCATTATCATAGAGTAAATACTTCAAACAAAAATACGAACACAAATTCCCCTTAAGACAAAGCCCCTTATGAAACTTATAAAAAAGAAAAAATGGACTTAATAACAACACCAAAGGAATTTCCAAGCATTTTTTGCTATCATAATTCAATAACAAACCACAGCTATAATAATTCTGTCCGTTAAGGCCATTAAAAATATACTCTTTGTCATCATTTATGAAAATAATACTAAGTTTAATCTATACAATCAAATAGCTTTATTTTTTCCTATAAAAATAGCATGCTACGCCGGTTTATAATAAGAGCCTCATAAAGTATCATATCAATACCATTTACGTGCGCATCACAAGCAGAGATAAAAATGGACTTAAGAAAGGTGTACCAATATCTCTTATGCAGCATTTCAAAGTCTAGGCTGTTACAATATTGAGAACTGAAAAATACTATGATGACACCAATTTATACTTTGATATTCAGCATAAAGATATAATGATTTCCAATGGATTTTATATTGCACACCCCATGCTCTCTATCGTGAAATGAGCTTGAGAAATATTGGACATCACATGGCTGACTTGCAAAATATCCCACACACTAAGGCTGATAAAAAACAAAAAATAATTTTTTAAGGATCAATCCATTAGGAGCGTTACGAACCGTAACTCTCCATCTGGACGCGCTACAATAAATAGAGCATTTTTGCGTCCAGCTTCACGTAATTTATGAATACGTTTTTTAGCCTCATCAATTGTTGTGATAGAACTCTGATTGATATCAACAATCACTTCACCAACGCGAATACGCTTTTTATCCGCGGCACTATTTTGTGCAACAGATGTCACCACTAGTCCTCGAAGTTTATCTGAAATTGAATAACGATGACGCAAATCCTCTGTCAGTTCAGATAACGTCATTCCCATAAATTGCATTGTCACGTTTTTCGACAGATCTTGATTTTTTTTATCATCAACTTCTTCTGTATCTTCATTTGGATCTGTTTCAATCAAACGTCCAAGCTTAACTTTTACTGTTGCTTCTTGCCCATTGCGTAAAATAGTAACGTCCACCACTTTTCCTTCTGAACTTTCTGCAACTAAACGCGGCAAATCACGTGCATGCTTAATTTTGGAATTACCAAAGGAAAGAATAACATCTCCAGTTTGTAACTGGCTATTATCTACATTATTTTCTTCCGTCTGTTCTATTTTACCAGCCACCAATGCTCCCACAGCATTGTCCAATTTTAAACTTTTTGCAATATCCTCTGTTACCGGCTGAATACGAATAGCCAACCAACCACGCCTTATTTCTCCAAAATCACGCAATTGATTAATAACAGAAAGAGCCATATCCGATGGAATAGCAAATCCAATACCGATAGATCCTCCCGAAGGTGAAACAATTGCTGTATTAATGCCAATGACTTCACCATTTCTATCAAATAACGGCCCACCAGAATTTCCCCGATTAATTGCTGCATCTGTTTGAATAAAATTATCATAGGGACCAGCATTAAGATCACGATTACGTGCAGAAATAATACCAACCGTCACACTTCCACCAAAACCATAAGGATTACCAATAGCCATAACCCAGTCACCAATACGTGCTTTTTCTGAGTCACCAAAACGCACAGCTTTTAATTTTTTACTTCCTGCATCGACTTGAAGCAACGCCAAATCAGTTTTGCTATCCTTTCCAAGAAGCTTTGCCTTTAGTTTTGTACCATCCGTAAAATTAACTTCAATATCATCAGCATCTACAATAACATGATAATTTGTAACAATAATCCCTTTTTGCGCATCAATCACAAAACCAGAGCCTAAAGAACGCACCTTTTGAAATTGACTATCTTTTTGACCATCCTTGGGTGTAAAAAAATCACTGAAATATTCCTCCAGCAATGAATCTTTTGGGATAACGGGTACCGAGGTGTTTGCATCCTGTTCTGTTCCTTCAACAGTCTGCGCCGTGGAAATATTCACAACTGTTTCCAAAAGCTCAGAAGCTAAATCAGGAATAGAAAGCAATGCCTTGCTTGTCTCGGCTCCCCAAGACAAACTCACTGATCCTGATAGAAACAAAGTCACACAAAAAACAACTCTTGTGATAAAAAACTTTAAAAACGTATTTTTACTCACGACACTTCTATCCATGACATGCCTTTAATCAAAGATGCAAAGAGCCCCACTAAATTTATCTACGTAAAACCAGCACGGCTCGATACTCTCTACCACTTTTACCATAAAAGAAAATGGTCACAGATCATTCTTTTCATGCAAAATCTCGTATCTGCAATCCATTATTTTATCTATTCTCTCCCGATTTTGGATCAGTTTTACTGAGGCCAGTATTCATTGTCGGTAAGAATGCTTTATTTGCCTGCGGCGGATTACGAAAATAGAAAAAGAAATCCTCATTTGGAGAAATCACCATCGGTGTTTTCTCTAAATTCTTGTATTGTTCCATTGCCAACCAAAAATCGTAAAAAGACGGATTAGCCTCCCTCGCATTCAATAAAAGACGAATACTTTCAGCTTGACCTTCACCACGGGTAATTTCAGCATCACGCTTTGCAGCTGCTACAATTTCTTCATATTCACGATTAGCTTCTGCCACAATACGATCTCGCTCCTGCTGACCACGAGCCCGGATATTTTCCGCAGCAGCTTCACGTTCAGCTGCCATTTGCCGATAGACATCTTCTGAAACAGCATCAGTCAAATCGGTTTTACGAATACGCACATCAACAATGGTAATACCCAACGAGCCTGCATCTACAGAAAATTGCTTCTGTACTTCAGCCATCATCGCGCCTCGTTCATCCGATAAGGCTGCTTTAAATTCTCGCTTACCATAAACAGCACGCAAAGCGTCAATAAACCGTGGTGCAAGGTTTTCACGTGCCGCAATTTGTGGACGCCCAGAAGCAATGCGCTGTAAAAACAACTTAGGATCTGTAATACGGTAAATAAAGAACGCATCCACCTCATAATACGCACCACCACGAACCTGTACAGATTGTGTAGGAACATCGTAACGCAATAACCGATTATCAACAATGATCATCTTATCGATAAAGGGCGCCTTGAAATAGATTCCAGGATTAGATTCTACCTGAACAATTTGTCCAAAACGCTTAATTGCTACTTGTTGACGAGGATAGACGATAAATACGGACATCCACAAAATCATCAAAACAAACACTATAGCACTAAAAACAAACAAAAAGCGAGATTGCTGCATAATTAATCTCCTCCAGAAATACGAGAATCTAAGAGTAACGCAGGACGCGCTGCTGTTGCCTTTACTTTTTCCGATGACTTGCTACGCAACAATTCATTCAAAGGTAAATAAGGCACCGCTGGAGAATTTGCCTGATCAAGAACCAGCTTATTTGGTGAAGAAAGAATCCGCCCCATCGTCTCCATATAGAGACGGTAGCGAGCAGCTTCTGGTGAAATCGCAGCCTCTCGAGCTATCGCCTGAAAACGTTCAGCACGCCCTGTTGCCTCTTCAACCATTTGTGCCTTTTCACCTTTTGCGATTTCCCGTGTGCGTGAAGCTTCACCATTTGCTAAACCAATTTTCGTAAAACGCACACGATTCCCCTCTTCAATCATTCTTCCACGTTCCTGCTCCGCCTGCTGAACAGAATTAAACGCAGCAGCAACCTTTGTCGGAGGAGCAGCTTCACTGATAGAAACACGGCTTATTTCGACACCAAGTTGATATTTATCCACAGTCAACTGGATAATCTTTCTAACGTCATTAGCAACTTCTTCTTTCTTGTCACGTAAAACATCATCAACCGGCCGCGAACCAATGACCTCACGCATTGCACTCTCAGCAACTTGGCGGACAGTTCCCTCTTGATCATTCACATTGAATAAAAACTGACTAGGGTATGAAATCCGATAATAAACGGAAAAATTAACATTAACGATATTTTGATCACTCGAAAGCATTAAACCATCACTTTGTTGCGCCTGACCGGGCTTCCCACCAATCGCGATTGTTTTTTCCGTTAAAGGGACTTTCATATAGGTCTCAATTGGCCAAAAATGAAAATGCAACCCATCACCAATAATGCCTTCTTTAGGGATGCCAAAGCGCAACTCTACCGCTTGTTCATTTTGCTGAACAATATAAATTGACTGGTATAGCCAAAAAAACACAATAAGCAGAAGGAATAAAACAGAAAAACTGCTTCTCCCGAATTGTTTAAACTGATCCTGCCCTTTGCGCAAAATTTCATTAAGATTAGGACCATTTTCGCCACCATTACCGCCACCAGAACCAAAGAGATTCTTAGCTGGTGTTTTTTTGTCACCACTGTTTTTATCGCCACTCCACGGGCCACCACCATTTTGATTTGTCCAGGGCATTATCACCTCTTTAACTGATTACCACTACTCGAACACCAACCATTTGCTTGATCTTATAGGGTGTCTCTTACCTCATTACAATACAACTGATAAACCCTTCCACTTCATATTACAAAAAATTATTTCCGCTCATAAACAACAAAACGTGTCGGATGACTATCTTTATCCCCTTTTGGAATATCTTGTGTTTGCACAATAGTCCACTTTTCTTTATCAAAAACAGGAAAAAAACTATCACCTTCTATAGAAGCTAAAACTTCTGTAAGGAATATTTTATCAGCCATATGCAACCCTTGTTGAAAAATTTCACCCCCACCAATAATAAAAATTTCCTCTACATCATTTTGAGAAGCAACATTTGTTGCAAGAGAACAAGCTTGCGATAAAGAGTGAGCAACATCAGCCCCTTCAGCACAAAAGGTACAATCACGCGTAATGACGATATTTGTACGCCCTGGTAAAGGTCTCCCAATAGAATCCCAAGTTTTTCTTCCCATAATAATGGGCTTACGCAACGTCAAAGCTTTAAAGCGTTGCAAATCCGTCGATAAATGCCACGGCATGGCACCTTCACGACCGATAACACCATTTTCTGCAACAGCAGCAATTAAACAAATGGAAATCGTCATATTGCTACCGGCGCTTTAATATGGGGTTGTGCTTCATAATTAAGCAACTCAAAATCCTCAAATTGAAAAGAAAAAAGATCTGTTACCGCTGGGTTTATGCGCATACATGGCAAAGCATTTGGTATACGAGACAATTGATATTTTGCCTGTTCAAAATGATTAGAATAAAGATGAGCATCTCCCAGAGTATGAATAAAATCGCCTACTTTAAGACCGCTTACTTGCGCAATCATCATCGTTAGCAATGCGTAGGATGCAATATTGAATGGAACACCTAAGAAAATATCCGCCGAACGCTGATAAAGTTGACAAGATAATTTCCCCTCCGCAATGTAAAATTGAAAAAGACAATGACACGGAGGCAACGCCATTTCCTCTATTAATGCAGGATTCCAAGCTGATACAATCAAGCGACGAGAATCTGGCGTTTCCTTAATCATCGTTAAAAGATTGTTAATTTGATCAATATGGCGTCCATCAGGAGCGGGCCAAGAACGCCACTGATAACCATAAACAGGACCAAGATTTCCCTTTTCATCAGCCCACTCGTCCCAAATTGACACACCATGCTCTTTCAACCAAGCGATATTTGTATCGCCTTTAAGAAACCACAAAAGTTCATAAATAATTGAACGTAAGTGTAGTTTCTTTGTTGTCAACAACGGAAATCCTGCTTGTAAATCAAAACGCATCTGATACCCAAAGATAGATCGCGTTCCAACACCCGTTCGATCTGTCCGATCAATACCCTGATTTAAAACATGAGATAAAAGAGCAAGATATGATTTCATGAGGGTATTATGTCCGATTCTTCTTATTATAGAAAATAAAAACTGTAAAATCCGTACAAACATAATTCAAATCTTTTTCCAAAAGCATCTTACACAAGAAATTATCATGATCTAACTAAATTTTTGATGCAAAAGATAAAATACTATAGACAGCTTCTAAAAAAATGACATAAATGAACAAAGATGGATGAACATCAAATAAAGGGATCGACTATGGAAAAACAAGAAGCTTTAAAACCACATGATACAAGAAAACGTATCTGGGCTATCGTGTCCAGTGCATCAGGTAATCTAGTAGAATGGTATGACTTTTATGTTTATTCCTTTACATCTATTTATTTTGCATCACAATTCTTTCCCTCAGATGGCAATGACGTTACGCAACTTTTAAAAGCGGCGGGTGTTTTTGCTATTGGTTTTCTTATGCGCCCAATCGGCGGATGGCTTTTTGGCTTCATTGCCGATCGTTACGGACGCAAACGCTCAATGCTTATCTCTGTTTTTATGATGTGTGGTGGTTCGTTCTTAATCGCCCTACTTCCTACCTATGAAACCATTGGAATGGCAGCAGGAATTCTTTTACTTTTACTCAGAATGCTTCAGGGGCTTTCTGTCGGTGGTGAATATGGTACAACAGCAACTTATATGAGCGAAATCGCCCTCAAAAATCGCCGCGGATTTTTTAGCTCTTTCCAATATACCACACTGATTGGTGGTCAACTTCTAGCCAGTCTCGTTATATTCATTTTAGCGCTTTATCTCACCGAAGATCAGCTAAAAGCGTGGGGCTGGCGTATTCCATTTGCCATTGGTGGATGCGGCGCAATTGTTGCGATTTATCTACGCCGCACACTCCATGAGACAACGACCAAAGAAAGTCGTTCTAGTGCACAAGCTGGTAGTATTAGGGGACTTCTGAGCAACCACCGAAAAGCTTTCTTTCTGGTTATTGGCTTTACAGCTGGAGGATCGCTCACATTCTACACCTATACGACTTACATGCAGAAATATCTGATCACAACCACTGGCTTTGATAAACATACAGCCACAACAATCATGACAGCTGCACTCTTTGTTTTCATGTTACTCCAACCCCTCTTTGGTGCTCTTGCAGATAAAATTGGAACAAGAACTTCACTCCTTATTTGGAGTGTCTTATCTATTATCTTTACCATTCCTGGACTTAATATGATTGGTAGTACTGATAGTACATGGATTGCTTTATCAGTCATTACTGGAATGCTCTGCATTATGAGCTTTTATACATCTATCTCTGGCATTGTAAAATCAGAAATGTTTCCCGCTTCAGTACGAGCAATAGGAGTTGGGCTCTCTTATGCTATTGCCAACGCACTGTTTGGCGGTTCTGCTGAATATGTCGCGCTTGGATTAAAAGATCTTGGATATGAATCTGTCTTCTATTTTTATATAACCGGCATGATGATTATTGCATTCATTGCTGTTCTCTTAATGCCAGATGCTCGCAAAAAAGGGTATTTACAAGGAGACGATATTCATTAACCTTTAATGTTAACAAACAAGGATTTTAACAAAAAAGCCCAGAGTACTGGGCTTTTTTTTATATTCTTTCCGATAGAAGTTTAAAGCTCACAATTTTTTATCCCTTCAAACACTTTAAAGAAGCAATGTTCCCTCCTGCACACGCCGCTTATAAAAATAAATGGCTTCATATTATTATGTAATAAATACTTCTTTAGTTGAATTTAATTCACTGAAGATAAAAAACGTTTGATTTATTTTAATATTCCCATGCCCACTCAAAATCGAAGAAAAGTGATTATCTTTCAAGAAATTTTATCAATAATAAAGATTACACTCATGATTTTGTTTAATACGTTCTTAATAGTACCCCCTCATGCAAAACAAATCCTTTCATGAAAAATAGAAAATACCATTTTATTATGAATTCGCACACTTTTTTGAGAAACATTTCTCAATGCACCCAACTCCATTTCACAACGGCACCCGTGAATGACATAACGTAAAAGCTCCGTAAAGTATAAACATGAACATTACTCTCTTTACACTTAATAAAAGTGCAAGCCGCTATCATTATACTATTGAGGAACTCTTAATATTGTACTCCCCCTTAACACTTAAGATCATTCCTAAAAAGTATTTTAACTGATACACCAACCTCGCATGAAATAGTCAATAACATCATTTTACGAAACAACATCAAGCATATAAACTAAAGAGTATCATATCTTCATAAACACTCTGCATATGCAAATAATTCACAATCAAACAAAAAATAATATTTCCTTAAGGATAGTAAAAAGCGTATGATTTACGCAATGTAACAACACCATGAGCCCAAAACACCACTGATAGCTCTAGAAAAAATCTTTATGTTTCCCTAAAAAATTATCATGATACAATGGCGTTTTTATAATGCACATCGTAAATAGCTTTAAAAAGAAGAAAAGTTATAAATCTAAAAGGGGAATACTTCATGAATAATCAAACAACTTTAGATCCACATGATACAAGGAAACGTATTTTTGCTATCATATCCAGCGCATCAGGAAATCTGGTAGAATGGTACGACTTTTATGCTTACTCCTTTGCATCGGTTTATTTTGCATCACAATTTTTTCCTGAAGATGAAGATATTGTTACACAACTGTTAAAAACGGCAGGAATCTTTTTTATTGGCTTTCTTATGCGTCCAATTGGAGCATGGCTCTTTGGATACATTGCGGATCGTTATGGACGTAAACGCTCAATGCTTATTTCTGTTTTTATGATGTGTGGTGGCTCTTTTCTCATTGCCATACTTCCCACTTATAAAACCTTGGGAATAACAGCAGCATTTCTTCTCCTTTTAGTCCGTATGTTTCAAGGGCTTTCCGTTGGCGGTGAATATGGTACAGCAGCAACGTATATGAGTGAAGTTGCGCCCAAAAATCGTCGTGGTCTCTTTGCTTCTTTTCAATATGCAACAACGATCTCAGGTCAACTTCTGGCAAGTTTTATAATATTTATTTTAGCCATTTACCTTAACGAGGATCAGTTAAAAGCATGGGGATGGCGTATTCCCTTTGTCATTGGTGGCTTTGGAGCAATCGTTGCAATTTATCTGCGTAGCTTGCTTCATGAAACAACAACCCTCAAAAGCCGCTCTGAACAACACGCTGGTAGTCTTAAAGAACTTTTTCGTAATCATAAAAAAGCTTTCTTTTTGGTTGTTGGCTTTACAGCTGGTGGATCTCTCACATTTTATACATACACCACTTATATGCAAAAATATCTGATCACAACCACTGGTTTTGATAAACAAACCGCAACAACGATAATGACTGCCGCCCTCTTTGTTTTTGTGCTACTCCAACCCCTTTTTGGTTCCCTAGCCGATAAAATTGGAGCAAGAGCTTCACTCATTAGTTGGGGGGCATTATCCATTATCTGCACCATTCCTGTACTTAAAATGATCGGTAATGCCCATAATCCATGGACAGCACTCTTAATCATTATTGGAATACTCTGTGTTATGAGTTTTTATACGTCCATTGCTGGTATCATAAAAGCAGAATTGTTCCCTGCTTCAATCCGAGCAATTGGTGTTGGATTTGCTTTTGCCATTGGCAACGCACTCTTTGGCGGTTCTGCTGAATATGTAGCGCTTGGATTAAAAAATATGGGATACGAATCTGTTTTCTTTTTTTACATCGTTGGTATGATGGTCATTGCACTCATCTCTATTCTTCTTATGCCCGATATAGATAAAGGAGGATATCTCGATAAAGACGATAGACTTCATTAAACTTATTTTCTGGATAAAAAAAGCCCAAGAAATTGGGCTTTTTTTGATCTCCTCTCCACCCTAGTAAAGAACGAAAAGCCCGCCCCGCATTCGTCTTACAAACAACTCAGTTTCTTTTAAATTGTCTATAGTTACTGCCCTCTTTATGTAATTTACTTGATAAGATTCTATGGGCAGCCCTACCCTAAATATTTATCACGATATCTAAAAAACACCTCATACGGAAAACCTTATCTGAGGCTTACCTCACCCTCCTAAATGATGATGTGTTATGATACAATAAGATAATTAAGGACACAAAATCCCCTTTTACATTACTTAAGCTTTTTGAAATATTTTCAGTTTTGGGGCTTTCTGCTCATAAAGACCATCTCTTCTATAATCTTCCGGTATGCCAATAATTGCATTCTTCTCATAAAGTTTAAAGGTATCTTGATCTACTTTTCAATGTCCTCTCCCTTTAAATGCAACGTGATAACTTTTTATTCTATAACACAAGTAAAAATCTTAAAACGAATGACAACATAACTCTAATAAATCATCTTAAAGAGTTTCCCTAAGAAATTGTTATAATACCATTGAATTTTTCTGGAAATCATAAACAATTATGTTTAGAAAATATGAACTATAAATCCAAAAGGGGAACAATTCATGAAAAATGAAACAACTTCAGCATCACAGGATGCAAGAAAACGTGTTTTTGCTATTATAGCAAGCGCATCAGGAAATCTCGTAGAATGGTATGATTTTTACGTTTACTCATTTGCATCAATTTATTTTGCATCACAATTCTTTCCCTCCGATGGTGATACGATTACGCCACTGTTAAAAACCGCAGGTGTGTTTTTTATTGGCTTTCTTATGCGCCCTATTGGAGCTTGGTTTTTAGGGTTTGTCGCCGATCGTTATGGACGTAAACGCTCGATGCTTATATCCATTTTTATGATGTGTGGTGGCTCTTTTTTCATCGCCATACTTCCCACCTATGAAACCTTAGGAGTAACATCAGCAATCCTTTTACTTTTAGCTCGGATGATGCAAGGACTTTCAGCGGGTGGTGAATATGGTACAGCAGCCACTTATATGAGCGAAGTTGCTCTCAAAAAACATCGTGGGCTTTTTGCTTCTTTCCAATCAGCCACCCTTATTACAGGTCAACTTCTTGCCAGCTTCATTATATTTATTCTAGCATCTTATCTCTCTGAAGATCAGTTAAAAGCATGGGGATGGCGCATTCCTTTTGTGATTGGTGGTTTCGGGGCAGTGATTGCGATTTATCTGCGTCGTTCTCTCCACGAAACAACCACGAAAGAAAGCCGCTCTCACAAACACTCTGGCAGTCTTAAGGAACTTCTCACCAAGCATACAAAAGCCGTTGTCGTAATTGCATGCTTTGCATCAGGAGGATCACTCACATTTTACACCTTTACGACTTATATGCAAAAATATCTGATCACAACCACCGGCTTTGATAAACATACCGCAACAACGATTATGACAGCTGTACTATTTATTTTCATCCTATTCCAACCCATAGCTGGTATCATAGCCGATAAAATTGGAACAAAAACTTTACTTATCATTTGGAGTGTACTCTCTGTCATCTTTACATTTCCTGGACTCTGGATAATCGGTAATACGCATAGTATATGGGTTGCCTTTTCCGTCATTATTGGCTTGCTCTTCATTATGAGCATGTATACATCCATCTCTGGTGTCGTCAAATCAGCAATGTTTCCCTCTTCAATACGCGCATTAGGCGTTAGCATCTCTCATGCCATTGGCAACGCCTTATTTGGTGGTTCTGCTGAATACGTTGCGCTTGGATTAAAAAAGTACGGTCATGAATCTCTCTTTTATTTTTATATAACCGTCGTGATGATCATGGCATTCATTGCTCTTCTCTTTGTCCCGAGTATGCGTAAAGGAGGCTACCTCCAAGAGGATGAAAAACATTAACCCTTTTTATCAACGAAAAAGCCCAAGAAATTGGGCTTTTTTTATCATTATCACAAATTTAATATTGTTTAAATTTTATGAAGTGCATTAAGTTGCTTAGCAACTAGATAATAAAAAGTCATACGACTTTTTCTACGCTCTCCAGACATCATCTCAGCCACTTTTGAAACAGCCATTTTAGCACTCTTCTCATCGGCTTCTAAAACATCTTGAACCCATTTTTCAACACGTTCTAACTCTTTTGGATCCGATGTAGCAACAAGCGCTGCATCCTGCTTTTTCATCACTAAAGCTAAACGACGGCTAAGTCGTTCTACTGCTGCTTCATCGGGATTTGAATCATATAGTTTAATATCTGCTAGATTATTTGTCATTTTGCATCATCTCCTCTCCAAAAATGAGCGGACTATACTTTACAGCCGCATCATATAGCTCCATAAATAATTAGAGGATTAAAAATATTAACAACCCCCCTTTTCCTAAGACTGTTCTTCATCTATATTTAGAGGGCTGGTTCACCAGCTATGGTAATAAATGGACGGTGAAATAAACCTATTGGACCCGGGGGCGGTACCCGGCGCCTCCACCAAAATATAAGAAACCAAAATTATATTTTGGTGGGGGCGAAATAGGATCGACAAGGGTGTAAAGATCGCTCTTTTACTCGGCATTGTACCACCGTTATCGGGCTAAATGAGTAGTTGCAAATGACAACTATGCGGAAGCACGTCTCGCCGCTTAAGGTGGTGTGAATGTTTCAATTTGAGCCTTAAACCGTCGCAGGTTTAAGCGGGGTTCGGAGGCACCTGGCAACAGAAGCCTTCACTTTTTTAAATGTTGTTGATTGATCTTTCAGACATTATCAGACATTATTTACCATAGAGTTTCGTATTTATTCGATTTATTGAGGTGCATCGTAGAAAAAATCTGCTAATTTAAAATATATTCTGTCACACAATATCAATACGCCCCATTCTGCTACGTGAAATAAAAGGAATAAACTTCGATGGTTAAAGATCAAATCCGTTACGATATTCTCGTTCAGGATGCGCTTCGTGGAGTTATCCGTAAAGTTTTATCGGAAGTTGCCAAAGCAGGTCTTCCGGGAAATCATCATTTTTTTATAACTTTTTTGACAAATGCCCCAGGCGTTAAAATTTCTCCTCGGCTAAAAAATCGCTATCCTGAGCAAATGACAATCGTCTTACAACATCAATTTAGAGATCTCAGTGTTTCAGAAACAGCTTTCGAAGTAACCCTCTCTTTCAGGGAAATAACCGAAAAGCTCGTGATTCCTTTTACTTCCATTCAGGTCTTTTATGATCCTGTAGCAGCATTTGAAGCAGCATTTGATCTGCCCTCAAATCTGACCTCTGGAGAAAGTGAAAATTCAGAAAATACCTCAACTACGCCTATTACCTTATCAAACAAACAAAAAAAAGAAAATACGCTTACAAAAGAACAAAATCTCAGTACAAATAAAGAACCTTCAAATAACGATGCAAAACAAAATCAAAGTGCTGATGTTGTCTCTTTAGATTCCTTTCGGAAAAAATAATTTTTCTCATGACTGAATTGATTAATCTTCGCCAATTTCGAAAACAAAAAAAACGTACAGAAAAATCTCTTTGTGCTGAGCAAAATCGTTATCGTTTTGGACGAACAAAAACTGAAAAAAATTTTGAGCAGCAAAAATCTTTAAAAATGCAAAAATTTCTTGATCAAAATCGTTTGCGAAACGACGAATAAAGGTGGAAAAATGCACGAAAATAATTCTATCGATTGGTCAAAAGTCATTCCACGAAAGATATCTGTTCGCGTTGATGGACACGCAACAAGCGTCTCTTTAGAACCACCATTTTTAGATATTCTAAAAGATATAGCCCGCAAAAAAGGACAATCTTTAGCCTTTATTATTACCGATATTGATAGCAAAAGACCACAACAAGTAAATCTTTCGGCTTCGTTACGCGTTTATGCCCTTCAAAGCGTTCTCACCCAAAGCCTTTAATGGTTGTGCTTATTTTTTTACGTTCTCTTTCTGTCTGTTCAACTGAAACTGTTGTGACTTTTTAAGAGAAGTTTTTTTAATCTAGAACTTCAATAAAAAAAAGACTACAAAAGAGAGATAATGAGTAATTTTTCTGATCATACCATACCTTTCTTTGAAGAAGATTCCCCTCCAGACCATGATAAGAAGAGCTCTGGTTTTTTCTCCCATACTCTAAAAGAACAAAAATCATATAACACAGACTATTTAGAACAACTCAATCCAGAACAGCAACAAGCTGTTATGAATACTGAGGGACCTCTTTTAGTTCTTGCAGGTGCTGGTACAGGAAAAACACGCGTTTTAACAACCCGTATTTCTCACATTTTACGCTCTGGACTTGCCTCTCCTCAGCAAATACTTGCTGTCACTTTCACCAACAAAGCAGCACGTGAAATGAAAATACGTATTGGTGAACTTATTGGAGAAGTTGTTGAAGGTATGCCTTGGCTTGGAACCTTTCATTCCACTGGAGCTAAAATTTTACGCCGTCACGCAGAGCTTGTTGATTTAAAAAGAAACTTTACAATTCTCGATAGCGATGATGTTCTTCGACTTTTAAAACAACTTATTCAAGCTGAAGGATTAGACGATAAGCGTTGGCCCGCACGAAACCTTGCCATGATGATTGATTCTTGGAAAAATCAAGGACTCTCACCAACACATATCTCAAAAAGTGATGCTCATTCCTTTGGTAATGGCATGGGACGTGAACTTTATCACAGTTATCAAAATCGATTAAAAGATCTTAATGCTTGTGATTTTGGTGACCTTCTACTTCATTCTATCTCTATCTTCCAACATAATCCAGATATCCTTCGCGAATATCATTCTCAATTTCGTTATATTCTCGTCGATGAATATCAAGATACAAATACAGCACAATATCTTTGGCTTCGCCTTTTGGCCCAACATCCTCAAGGTCAACATGTTAATCTTTGTTGTGTTGGCGATGATGATCAATCCATTTATGGATGGCGTGGTGCAAAAGTCGAAAACATATTACGTTTTGAAAAAGATTTTCCTTCTGCTAAAATTATTCGTCTAGAACGCAATTATCGCTCAACATCTCATATTCTCAAAACCGCCTCCCATCTCATTGCGCATAATGAAGAAAGACTGGGAAAAGTCCTTTTTTCTGCTCAAATAAAGAGCGAGGAAGAAAAGGTAAAAATTCATTCAGCATGGGATTCGGCAGAAGAAGCACGAGCAATTGGAGAAGAAATCGAACGCGCACAACAAACCGGTCATGCATTAAATCATATGGCGATATTGGTACGCGCATCATTTCAAATGCGTGAATTTGAAGATCGCTTTGTAACGCTTGGCCTTAATTATCGCGTTATTGGTGGTCCTCGTTTTTATGAGCGAATGGAAATACGTGATGCCATGGCTTATTTACGCGTTGTTGTCCAACCCACTGATGATTTAGCTTTTGAGCGTGTTATTAATACACCCAAACGCGGCATAGGAGATGCAACCCTGCGCATTCTTTATGAGAGTGCACGTGCACGTGCTGTTCCTCTCTTTTCTGCTGCCGCAGACATCATTGAAACAGATGAATTAAAGCCTAAGGCACGCAGTGCGTTACGAAGCCTCATTGAAAACTTCCGCCGCTGGCAAAATATGCTTCAAGACACTCCTCATAGAGAACTTGCCGAGATCGTCCTTGATGATTCTGGTTATACAACCATGTGGTTAGAAGATCGCTCACCAGAGGCTCCTACAAGACTAGAAAATCTTAAAGAAATGATTCGTTCCATGGAACAATTTGAAAATCTTCAAAGTTTTTTGGAACATGTTGCACTCGTTATGGAAACGGAAAATAATGAAAATATGGATGCAGTCAACATCATGACACTTCATTCAGCCAAAGGACTTGAATTTGAAACAGTTTTTCTTCCAGGTTGGGAAGAAGGACTCTTTCCCCACCAGCGCTCATTAGATGAAGGTGGACGTTCAGGATTAGAAGAAGAACGGCGTCTTGCTTACGTAGGTCTAACAAGAGCAAAAAAACATTTGCATATATGGTTTGTATCGAATCGAAGAATTCATGGACTTTGGCAACCTGCTCTTCCCTCCCGTTTTCTAGATGAATTACCAGCAGAACATATAGAAGTTGTAGAAATGGAAACATCCTATGGTGGTTATGGAAAATCTTCCTTTCAATATCACGATTCTTTTTATAATGACTATGCAACACCAAGACAAAAGCGTGCACAAAAAAACAAGAATATTGAAGGGAAAGTTATCTCTCAATCAATCTCTCATGTACCATCAGATTTTTCTGTCAATGATCGGATTTTTCACATAAAATTTGGTTATGGTCATATTACAGCAATAGACGATCATAAATTGACAATAATGTTCGAAAAAGCCGGAGAAAAGCGTGTACTAGACAATTTTGTAAACAAAGCTTAATTACAAGCAAACCATGATCCGTTTTTCCAAGAGATCATTTTGTTTTATTCTGACTATCATTTCCATTTACGAACAAAGGCTTCAATGGGCAGATTTTGCATATCAGGCAATGCGTCGTGAATTTTATCAAGTGGCCAATCCCACCAAGCCATATTTAAAAGGCATTCTATCACATGATTGGGAAAACGCATCCGCAATCGCTTAGCAGGCACCCCAACGACAATCGTATAAGGCATAACATCTTTCGTTATAACAGCGTTCGCGCCAATGATAGCGCCATGACCAATTGTCACTCCAGGCATAATAACCGCACCATGTCCAATCCACACATCATGCCCAATAATAACACGTTTTGCACAACGCCTTTCACGAAAACCACTATCTAATGCCATATAACGAAAATATTCGTTTGGACGATAGGTTATTTTATGCGTTGAAACGCGCTCCATAGGATGCTCCAACGCATTCATCCGTACATGAGATGCAATAGAACAAAAACGGCCAATATCGCTATAAATAGCCTCACTATTACGCTCTAAATAAGAAAAATCTCCAACGGTTACATCCCGTAAAATCACCCGCTCATTAATTTCCACATAGCGCCCTAATTTACAACCATGCAGCCGCGCTGTCGTATGGATACGAGGTTCACTTTCATGAAATCGAAGATCTTTCTCAATATTCATACATCTTTCACCAATGTTTTATCAATAGATATGGAAAGACATACCAATCAAGCCAATAAAATCAACCATGAAACAAACATTGCAAAACAAACCTGCCGATGTTACAATTTCTCGATCTATCTAAGAGAGTCAAACTATGAAAAATGTAATACGCATCTTGGGGCTGACAATCATATTTCTTGCAGGTGTTTTTATTTATGATACGCTGACAAATAAGCCTTTAGGTGATAACTTTACTCTCACTGATTCTAATGGAAAAAATATTACTGAGGCTGATGTTCGAAGCAAGCCTTCAATAATTTTTTTCGGCTTCACTATGTGTCCTGAAAGCTGCCCTACCACACTGATGAATCTTGATCGATGGCTTACAGCCCTTGGGCCTGAAGCTGATAAATTAGGTATATGGTTTGTGACTGTTGATCCTGAACGTGACACACCAAAAGTACTCCATGATTATCTCAGTAATTTTAACAATAAAATTGTTGGCATTAGTGGAGATCCTGATAAAGTTCATAAAATGGTCAATTCTTTCAACATCGTTGCTGAAAAAGTCCCTGAAACAGATGGAAACTATACATATAACCATACAGCAGCAATTTTTTTACTCAAAAAAGGTGGAAAATTAGCTGGCGTTATTCGTTATGACACGAAAGAAAGCGATAGCGAATTAAAAGATGAAATCGCCATTGAACGGTTAAAAAAACTCATCTTAAACTAAAAAAAGCCGATCAAAAGAAAGAACAGCATGTCGCAACAAATTCGCCTCTATTATACTGCTTCTAAAAATGAAGCAGAACGGTTCTATACCCTTATAGAAACAGCCTTTGACGAAGAAGGTTATCCTCTTGCTCTTACAGAGATAGATGAACAAAATGCTGTATATGAGCTTTCTCTATATGTCGATCAAGACAATCAAGAGAACGCATTAAAACATTTTGCAAGCGTTCTCTCTATAGATTTTGATAAAATTAATATGGAAGTTTTACCCAACATTGATTGGGTACAAAAAAGCCTAGAAGGACTAAAACCTGTGCAAGCTGGTCCTTTTTTCCTTCATGGAAGTCACAACCGAAACGCCATTCCAGCAAATGTTCTCCCTATTGAAATTGAAGCTAATCAAGCTTTTGGCACCGGACATCATGGAACAACAGCCGGTTGTTTAGAAATGATTGCCAAAGTCATGAAACACGAAAATCCAAAAAATGCCCTTGATCTTGGTACTGGGAGCGGTGTACTAGCCATTGGCATAGCAATGCTCAAACCCATTACTGTGCTTGCGTCCGATATTGACCCAATTGCTGTTCAAGTTGCACAACACAATATCGAATTCAATGGTGTCAAGGAATATATTACAGCTATTACAGCAACAGATTTTTCCCATGATGCAATTGCATCACGAACCCCTTTTGATCTCATCGTTGCCAATATCCTTGCTAATCCGCTTATTGAACTTGCGCAAGAAGTGGTAACGGCACTTCAAAAAGGGGGATCACTTATACTCTCTGGAATTCTTGAAGAACAACATGCCCATGTTTTGGAGACTTATATAAAACAAGGACTGAAGCATATCGAAACATACCACCGGCAAGGATGGGTTACGATACACCTGAAATAAAATAAAAGAAAAGGACGTCGTTATGTATCAATCTTTTGAGGCGACAACAAATCCTGCTTATGCAGCAGAACGCATTTCTTGCCTTCGTAAAGAACTCGATCACCTTGGACTCGATGGTTTTCTTGTTCCGCGGTGCGATGAACACCAAGGAGAGTATGTCCCTCCTCATGCTCAACGCCTTAGCTGGTTAACCGGCTTTACTGGATCAGCTGGGATTGCACTGATTTTAAAAAACAAAGCCATCATATTTACAGATGGGCGATATAAGCTCCAAGTTCGCCAACAAACTGATCCTGATATTTTTAATTATGAAGATCTCATAACTTGTCCTCCCTCACAATGGCTTGAAAAAAATGGTCAAAAACTTTCTATTGGCTTTGATCCATGGCTCCACACGATTGCTGCCACCGATGCATTGAGAAACGCATTAGAAATGAAAGCAGGTGGAAAACTTGTAGAAGTTCAACATAATCCCATTGATTTGCTCTGGCATAATCAACCAAAGTTACCGCAATCTGCCTTATCAATTCACCCTCTCAAATATGCTGGGTGCGATACAGATGAAAAACTCGCTTTGATTTACAAAGATATACAGCAAACTCATGCAAATGCTTTTATTTTTACAGACCCCTCTTCCATTGCATGGACATTCAATATACGGGGCAATGATGTTTCCAACACGCCTTTTTCCCTTTGTTTTGCTCTCATTCCACTTAACGAAACACCAGCCTTATTCATTGACAACAAAAAACTTGGTGTAGAACAGAAACAATATCTGGAACGTTATGCAAAATTATATGAACCAGAACAGCTTATTCCCAAGATCAAAGAGTATGTTCAAAAAGGGACAGTGTTTGCCTTAGATCCACAGCTAACATGCGAAAAATTACGAACTGTTATTGAAGAAAAAAATAGCTCTTTTATCACACTTACCGATCCTGCTGCTCTACCACGTGCCATTAAAAATGACACAGAACTCAATGGCGCACGCAAAGCGCATCTACGCGATGGTGTTGCCCTAACCCGTTTTTTTTCTTGGTTAGATAAACAAATACCAGGGTCAATAAGTGAAATTTCTGCTGCTCAAAAATTAGAAGAATTTCGCATAAATACAGCAAAAGAAATGGGAGAAAAACTTGAAGATCTTTCTTTTGATACAATCTCCGCAACAGGAGAAAATGGTGCCATTATTCATTATCGTGTAACAACGCAAACAAATAAACAACTCAAAGCCGGTGAACTTTACCTCGTTGATTCAGGTGGACAATATCGTGATGGCACGACTGATGTCACACGTACAGTAGCAATTGGGAATATTGGAGAAGAAGAAAAACGCTGTTTCACTCTTGTTCTCAAGGGCATGATTACTCTTTCAACTGCTTGCTTTCCCAAAAGAACCCGTGGACAAGACCTTGATGCTCTTGCACGCATTGCATTGTGGAAAGCTGGTTTTGATTATGCCCATGGCACCGGTCATGGTGTTGGATCTTATCTTTCTGTCCATGAAGGACCGCAAAATATTTCTCGCAAAGGGTGCCAAGAACTCATCTCCGGTATGATTCTTTCAAACGAGCCAGGCTATTACCGCGAAGGCGCTTTTGGTATCCGTCTTGAAAATTTGATGATTGTGAAACCAGCACAAAAAATTGATGGTGGAGATATAGAAATGCTCTCGTTCGAAACACTCACACATTGCCCCATTGATCGACGGTTAATCCTTCCAGAGCTTTTGACACAAGAAGAACGACAATGGCTCAATGATTACCATGCGCGCGTTTATCAGATGAATGCACCTTACTTAAATGAAGAAGATAAAAAATGGGCAAAAGAAGCAACAATGCCCCTTTAAATGAAGCAACCTATAACTTTTACCCTTTCTACAAAACACAGGATTTTCTCTTTTTAAGGGAAAAATATGTATCTGCGTCAGGAAATATGAAAAATATTTCTACAAGATACTTCAAGTTTTTTGCTGGTATGGTAAACGCTAACCTAGGTGAAGCAAGATGAGATACACCTATACGTGGTAATACTTATCTTGGCGATCTCCATCTAGACACTCTCATATCCCTAGTTTCTTTATATGGAAACTTTCGTTATATTTTGTAACCCTCCGCATCGTATTTCTAAAACACCTATTATAACCAGCTTATTACGCTGTTTGGATTCAAAAATTCTGCATATTTATTCGAATAAATTTTACCTTTTTGTTTGCTTCACAATGATAATTTATATTATTTTAATTCTTGAATCATTTACAATAGCTGTAATTCATTATAATATATATTGCTACAATGAAATAGAATCTGCCATGAAATAAAATTAAGTATTTAGAATTAAAAGAAGGAGCATGATGATAACATCAGCGTTAAGGTTTTTTATTTATTTGCATAGTTAACAATACAATATTATTTTCTAGACTATTACTTACTGTTGAAAAAACGTTATCCACAATATAGATAGTTTCCAACTGCACAGTATAAAAACAACATATATGGAGGCATGTGTTTTTACCTGAATGTGTTATTCAGCTAAAAATTAACAACAATAACAGAGGATATAAAAACTAGATAACACAAAAACAGTCACGTAAATAAAGAAGATTCAAACTCTCTACAGAGTTTTACAAATGCTCTGAAAAATACACAATAAAACGTGTGTCTTATAGCTTATTAGTTAACAAAATCTTAAGCACAGATCTTAGTAATCTATATCCTTTCCTTATCCAGTATTTTAGAAATAAAGTGATTATCCTAATGCGTGTAATTTTATTTTGTTCCGTAATATTATTATTTGGATACTATATTGGACCTTCTGTATTGAATGAAATTACTAAATTTAAGCGAGTTCCTATTGCTGTATTTTCTGAAAATCAAGTCATTACTCCAAATCAGTACGATAAATTATATGAAGAATACGTAAAGACACAATATCCTGATAATATATACGAAGAACGCCTAGAAATTGCGAAAAAATATCTAGATAATAAGAGTTATGGTGTATATCATGTTCTAAGCCCTGGTATGATAGTGCTAATTCCTGAAAATATAAATCTTATCCATGCGAAAGTTGTTTGGTGTGCATGCCTTGTGGACTTATTACAGGGAGAGTATACTAAAAAATTTCCAGCATTATCCCTACCTACCTACATACATAAGCTACGTTCTCAATATAATTGGAAAGAAAGCGATTTCATTTGGGCAAAAAATTTGGTCATGAACTCGACAGATCCAATGTTTGGATATGCACGAATGGTATTTAATTCTGAAATATTCTCAGTCCAAATACTAGCTCTAATAAATGAAATTTCCTATGCTGAGAAATTTGAGAGAGATGAAGGAAGTCAGGAAAAAAATTATGCTGCTAGACGCATTAGCGAATATCCGAAATTTTGTAATGAAATTGGACAAGTGTACCATCTAATAATGCCTGATAAGTATAGGTACCAGTAATCTTTTATAAATTCAACATAATAAACAACTCGCATTTATATCCCTTATTCATTTATAGCGGAATGTTTATTATATTTTGTAATCTTCCGCGTTACATTTCTATTACGTCATTATAATCGATTTATTACGGCATTTTGGATTAAACTCTACATATTTGTTCAAAAATTTTACCTTTCTTCACAGTAATAGTTTATACCTTTTACTAATAATAACCTTGCATATTCTTCATCATAATAGTTTAAGTTTAATATTTAAGCTCAGCGTTAATCATTTTTAATAACTTAATAAATATCAAAATATATTGGCATTCTATGTTTGCAAAAAATAGCCCCTTTATCTCCTTTTTGATTCCAGCTCCCCCAAATGTAAGAGAGATAACCACACAAACAGCATATGCATCTTCTAGAAAACATCCTCTAAACATTATGTTTCTCAATCAGCTGTAGCCAAGCCTCTTCATCGATAACCTCAACACCTAATTCTTCAGCTTTAGCCAATTTGGAGCCCGCTCCAGGTCCTGCAACAAGAAGATCTGTTTTTTTAGAAAGTGAACCAGATGTTTTGGCCCCTAATCGCTCTGCCAATGCTTTTGCTTCATCACGTGACATATGCGCCAAAGTTCCTGTAAAAACAATAATCTTCTCCGCTATTGGTGAAGCAGCTATCATGATAGGTGCCTCATCAAGAGGTGTTACTTCTTCAAGCAAAACAGACAAAACTTCACGGTTATGCGCTTCTCTATAAAAATCAACAATTGCGCCCCCTACCTGTGGTCCAATTCCTTCAATATTGGTAAGTTCCATCCAAGCTTCATTGCCTTCTTTGTTTTCCTGCTCACATGGCATAAGTGCTTCCATAGCCGCAGTTTCAAAAGCTGTATAATTTTGATAAGCACGGGCAAGACGACGTGCATTGACCTCTCCCACATGGCGCATTCCTAATGCAAACAAAAAACGGCTCAAAGGAATTTCTCGGCGCGCATTAATGGCATCATACAGTTTCCGAACTGAAACAATACCAAAACCTTCCATATTTTCTAAACGTATCAAAGACTTTTCTTGGCGCCGTTGTAACGTAAAAATATCGGCTGGTGTATGAATACAAAGCGCCTCATCTTGAACATGGAAAAAGAATTCCACTTGTTTTTTCCCAAGTCCTTCAATATCAAAGGCATTGCGTGAAACAAAATGACGAATACGTTCAATCGCTTGTGCAGGACAAATAAACCCACCGGTGCATCGACGCACAGCTTCTCCTTCTTCGCGAACAGCATGACTCCCACACACGGGACACAGATGAGGAAACACAAAAGTAGAAGCATTTTTTGGACGCTTTGCAGTGACAATATCAACAATTTGAGGGATCACATCACCAGCGCGTTGTACAATCACGGTATCGCCTACACGGATATCACGCCCTTCACGAATGGGCTCTCCTTTATGACCAATTCCCTTAATATAATCCTCATTATGCAAACTGGCATTGGTCACCACCACCCCACCAACAGTAACAGGTGTAAGGCGTGCAACAGGCGTCAAAGCTCCCGTACGACCGACCTGAATGTCAATATCTTCCAAAAGCGCCATTGCTTTTTCTGCTGGAAATTTATGCGCTATTGCCCAACGCGGCGAACGAGCAACAAACCCCAAACGCTTTTGGAGCATCAAATCATTAACCTTATAAACAATACCATCAATATCATAGCTTAAAGAATGACGGCATTCTTCGATATCGTGATAATAGCAAATAATGTCTTCTACTGTCTTAAAGACTTTTGTTAATGGATTGATAACAAAGCCATACTCTTTTAGCTTTTTCATCATCTCCATTTGACTTTCTGCCAATATTTCACTCACCTCACCACAAGCATAAGCAAAAAATTGAAGTTTTCTGCTAGCGGTTATCCGTGAATCAAGCTGACGGAGAGAACCAGCCGCCGCATTTCGAGGATTGGCAAAGGTTAACTTGCCCTTCTCTTGTTGGCTGATATTTAGTGCTTGGAAATCCTCCCGCCCCATATAAACTTCACCACGCACCTCAATGATATCAGGAAAATCACCTTGCAAAACTTGTGGAATATCAGCAATTGTTCGGGCATTTGCCGTCACATTTTCACCGACAGTTCCATCCCCACGCGTTGCCGCACGCACAAGCTGCCCCTTTTCGTAGCGCAAAGACAAAGATAAACCATCAATTTTTGGCTCCGCTGTTATTTCCAACACTTGTGTTTCTGGAAGCCGTAAAAAACGACGAATACGCTCAACAAATTCAGTAACATCTTCAGAGCTAAACGCATTATCAAGTGAAAGCATAGGCTGTGCATGAACAGATTTTTCAAATTTTTCAGAAATTGGTGCTCCAATTTTATGTGAAGGAGAATCAATACGTATAAGTTCTGGAAAAAGAGCTTCAATTTCTGCATTACGACGACGTAAAGCATCATATTCTGCATCAGAAATTTCAGGCTGATCATCACGATTATAAAGCACATCATGACGTGCAATCTCTTTTGCCAACCACTCTAATTCACGTTCTGCTTCAACAGCTGTGAGATTTTTATCTGCATCTTTGTTCATAAAATCTATTCCAAATTACAAGCGCTGTCACAAGGGCCTCCCACGCCTCCTCATCAAGTGAATCTCAATAAATACAAGCTTTCCAATATTTTTATCGCTGACTAATTACCTTTATGCTAGAAGCTTTTGAGCCGCTGCACGCGCTTCTTCAGTAATCTGTTCTCCAGCCAACATACGGGCAATTTCTTCTGCACGCTCATGCTCTTCCATTTTATGAATCGCAGTAACAAAGCGTCCTTTATCATGACTCTCAATTTTTGAAATAAGAAAATGACCATGCGCTTTCGATGCAACCTGTGGAGCATGCGTAATAGCGAAAACTTGGACATGTTCTGATAAGCGTTGCAACCGTTGCCCAATAGCAGCTGCAACAGCCCCCCCAACGCCTGTATCAATTTCATCAAAAATCAGCGTCGGTGCTGATCCTCGATCAGATAAAACAACTTTTAATGCCAGCAAAAAACGGGATAATTCACCGCCAGAAGCCACACTAAGCATCGGCCCAGCACGTGTTCCAGGATTTGTCCGCACCCAATATTCAATACGATCACATCCCTCTGCACTCCGCTTTTCCATATCACTTTGCATTTCAACAATAAATTCAGCCCTCTCTAATTTCAATGCCGGCAACTCAGCCATAACACTTTCAGATAAATGCTTTGCTGTCTCCCGACGCTTTATTGTTAAGGCTTGCGCCAATGTATCATAATTTTTCTTTGCCTGCTCTGCCTCATCTTCAAAACATGTCAATATAGTCTGAGCCTCTTCAAAATCAGCGAGTTCTGCGTCCATTTTATCGCGTAACTGAATCAATTCATCCGCAGAAACTTGATATTTACGAGCAAAACCCCGAAGAGAAAAAAGACGCTCTTCTATCCGTTCCAATTCATCAGGTTCAAAATCTAATGCTCGTATTGCCGTCTCAATACCTTCTTGTGCTGTTGCAAGTGCATGCAATGCCTCATCAATAGATTTCACCACTGGTGCAATAAGTTCTTGCGCCTCAGGAATTTTCCGCTCCAAACGCCTCACCAAATTAGAAAGCACTGGGATTGGTGATTTTTGACCCGTTAAAAGATCATCCGCTTCTTTAATATCTGTCGCTATTTTTTCTAATTTAAGCATATCAGCACGACGAAGAGAAAGAGCTTCCTCTTCACCAACTTTAAAATCAAGCTTTTCAAGCTCTTCTACACACGCACGAAGATAATCAACCTCCCGTACAGCACTCTCTACTTTAAGACGCTGCCGTTGCAAACGCTCCTCAAATTCACGCCATGTGTGATAACACTGACGCAAATTTTCCACTTCATCTTCAAGACCACCAAAGGCATCTAATAATTGGCGATGTGTAGCAACATCAACAAGCGCACGATCATCATGTTGTCCATGGATTTCAACCAGCAAACGGCCAACACTCCGCATCAATGCAACACTAGACACCTGATCATTGATAAAAACACGGCTACGTCCATCACTTGATTGCACACGTCGTAAAATAATATCACCCTCATCATCAAGACCATTCTCACGAATAAGTTGACGTGCAGGATGTGAAACAGACACATCAAAAACAGCCGTGACCTGCCCGCGGTCAGCACCATGACGCACAAGCGAAGCACCACCCCGCCCCCCTAGAGCAAGTGATAAAGCATCAAGGAGAATAGACTTCCCCGCACCCGTTTCTCCAGTTAAAACCGTCAACCCCGCTGTAAAATGAATATCGAGCGTTTCGATCAAAACAATATTATGAATCGAAAGCTGTACCAACATAGAGAATCAACGTACCCTCTTCTTGTCACCACCTAAAGCATTTGAGATCCAAGAAGATTTATGCTCACGTGGTGATATTTTATTCTTCTGCAAGAGATTATAAGAAAATTTATACCACTCACTTTTGGGATAATTACGTCCTAAAATAGCTGCTGCCGTCTGTGCTTCCGCCGTTAAGCCGAGAGCAAGATTAACCTCAGTCAAGCGGAAAAGCGCTTCTTCAATTTGATTTGTATCAGAATACTCTTCAACCACGGTACGAAACCGTCTACTTGCCGCAAGATAGCGCCGCCCCTCTTCATAATAACGGCCAATCTGCATTTCTTTACCAGCCAGTTGTTCGCGACCAAAACGGATTTTATCCTTAGCATCCTTGACATACTCAGAATTAGGATAACGCTCTATAAGAAGCTGCATAGCAGCAATAGCACGTTTCGTGTCACGTTGATCACGCGTAACATCAGGAATCCGACGGAAAGAAGAAAGACCAATAATATAGTATGCATAAGCCGAGTCAGTCGACCCTGGATAAAGAGTAATATAGCGTTGAGCCATACTAATTGAATCATCATACTTTCCGAGTCGATAATTAGTAAAAGCACCCATGACCAAAGATTTACGTCCCCAGTCTGTATAAGCGTACTGTTTTTCAATCTTCAAAAACTTCTTCGATGCATCCCCAAGCCGCCCACTTTCAAGGCTAGCAAGCGCCTGATTATATAAAACATCTGGTGGCTCTATTTTCAAAACATAAGCAGATGGATCAAGGGTATTTTTCTCTTTAAAGAGGCATCCCGCTAACATACAGGTGCTTCCCAAAAGCACCACCCCCAATATCTTGCGTACAATGTTAGATTTTCTATATGTCATATTTCCAATGCACACATGAGATTTTTTCATAGTTTTTCCGGCCTCCACAGAATATCACCTTGTAGCAAAAACAATTTATTAAAGTTTTTATACCATATCACTTTAAAATCCACATAACCAATTTAGCAGTTTAGGTCAATCATCCCCTTAAAAATCAAATAAACGATAAAAAAATCTTGTCAATTTTCTTACTTTTTCTCTAAAAAGCTTTTTTCGTAATATGATTCGTCTGCCAAAACAGCCTTCACCAATTGCGCATTAATTCTATGCCCACTACAATAAGAACGAAATAATCCAATAAAAGGTGCCCCAAGCAAAGCAGTATCACCAATCGCATCAAGCATCTTGTGCCGAACACATTCATTCTCCCAATAAGGACCATCGGGATTTAAAATTTTATCATTAAGGTCGATAACAAGAGAATTTTCCAAAGAAGCGCCTCTCGCCTTTCCAGAAAGCCTTAATTCTTCCACGTCTTTGATAAAACCAAAAGTGCGCGCACGTGACAAATTATCCCTAAACCCTCGTGTGGTAAGATCAAAACTGAAATGTTGCTTACCAATAACAGAAGAAGGAAAAGAGATCGTTATATCAAAACGACGTCCATCAAATGGCAAAAGCTCTGCAACACCATGAGCTCCTTCAACCCGCACCGGCTTTTTTATAATGAAATAAGAACGCAACGCATTTTGCTGTACAATACCAACATCTTCAAAAGCTTGGCAATATAGCCACGCTGAACCATCCAAAATAGGAATCTCATTATGTGACACTTCAATAACAAGATTATCCAAATTATAAGCAGCAATTGCCGCCATCAAATGTTCAATTGTTTCAACCCTTACATCTCCATCTCCAAGTACTGTTGATAATTCAGTTTCTCCTGTTTGCGATGCATGGGCTTGAAATATTTTCTCTGTTCCGTCTAATCCACAACGCTTAAAAACAATACCACACCCAACATCCGCTGGACAAACCTTTACCACTGACAAACAGCCACTATGAACGCCAATCCCCTTAAATGTTACTGCTTTTTTAAGAGTAGACTGATATTTTGGTACTAAATTCATCATATCATTTTATTAAATTGCTTGTACATCTTTTAACAAAATTTATAAAACTATAAAAAATATTCATAGTAAATAATACAAAAAAACCGCTTATTGTAAGCGGTTTTTTTAAAACAAAGTATTTTATCCAAAAAACAGTAATATATTTTACTGTATAATTTTTGTCTGATCATTAAAGAAATAATAAAATTTCTTACTTTACCTCATTTTTCATCAATTAATTTGCCTGACGACGTAAAAATGCTGGTATTTCCAACTGATCTTCTTCACTTATAAAAGTACACTGATCTTGTGGTACCTGAGGATGCAGCTCACCAGAACGACGTGGAACATAAACAGAAGCATCTTGAGAAAGCGCCTGAGAGTTTTTATTGTAAACATGAGACTCTTTCTGCTGAGACGATCTAACAGCAGGCTCCAGCCTCGCTTCTGGCTCAGCTTCTTCACGATGTGTCAAGCTCTGTTTCAAACGCTGCCAAAGATTACGAGGACCCTGATCCGTCACAAATGTTCTTTGGCTTTGTCCATGCGCAACAGGAGGAAAATCCTTTAACTCAGGCATACGCATTGGAGCGCGCGCTTGCATTTGTTGCATTTGTTTTGGTTGCACTGGCTTTTCTTTTTGCTTCACAAGCCCTGTCATCTCATCAAGAACATGCGCTGTTGCCTCCATACTCACAGGAGCCGTCATCGCCTGCTGAGAACCACGGCTTACTTGCATACGAGGCACATTTGATCTCTGTTCCTGAACAGCATTTGAACCATACGCAACAGCATTCGTTGCACTTCGTGTTGTCATTGCTTCTGCAGGATGTGCAAAAATTTGACTTTTGGGACGGAACTGTTCTCCGGTTGATTTACCCTTCTCTATTTCAAGTGATTCTATCACTTCTACCATTGACTCAGAACGCAGAGGCGATGATTGAACATGAAAAGAACTGTGTGACGTTCCAGGATCGCTCTTGCGTATTGAAGAAGCAGGCCTTTGAATCTGAGGATGAGAGGACTGAACCACATCACTAACTTCACGATCAATACCGGTGGCAACCACAGAAACACGAATAACACCTTCCAATGACTCATCATCAATAGCGCCAAAGATCACATTCGCATCAGCATCTACTTCTTCACGAATACGATTAGCAGCTTCATCAACCTCAAAGAGAGTCATATCACGACCACCCGTAATAGAAATCAATAAACCACGCGCCCCACGCATAGAGGTATCATCCAACAATGGATTTGCAATAGCAGCTTCAGCCGCAGCCAAAGCACGCCCATCACCAGATGCCTCACCCGTTCCCATCATAGCTCGACCCATTTCGTGCATAACAGAACGAACATCAGCAAAATCAAGGTTAATCAAACCCTCTTTAATCATCAAATCCGTAATGGAAGCAACACCAGAATAAAGCACTTGGTCAGCCATAGCAAAAGCATCAGCAAACGTTGTCTTATCATTTGCAATACGGAAAAGATTTTGATTGGGAATAACAATCAATGTATCGACAGACTTTTGTAATTCTTCAATACCAGCCTCTGCCGTTTTCATACGACGTGCGCCTTCAAACTGAAACGGCTTTGTCACAACACCAACAGTCAAAATACCTTTTTCACGCGCTGCGCGAGCAACAACGGGAGCAGCCCCTGTTCCAGTTCCTCCCCCCATACCAGCAGTAATGAAAACCATATGAGAGTCTGCAAGATGATCAATAATTTCATCAATACATTCCTCCGCCGCCGCTTGTCCAACTTCAGGCAAAGCCCCAGCACCCAAACCTTCTGTCACAGCTGCCCCAAGTTGGATAACACGTTCAGCCTTTGACATAGCCAAAGCCTGTGCATCCGTATTTGCAACAACAAAGTCAACTCCCTGAAGACCAGCATTTATCATATTATTCACGGCATTCCCGCCACCACCTCCAACACCAAAAACGGTAATGCGTGGCTTCAATTCCGCGATATCTGGCCGATGCAGATTAATCGTCATTTTCTTTTCCTTCTCATAAGACACCGCAAGCCAAAGCGATGAAATTTATCCAACTAGACTTAACTAAAAACTCTCACGCAACCACTGACCAACACGCTGAAAATATCCACGCGTGCCCATCGATAAATGATCTCCTGCCGCCTGCATTGTTTTTTCTTCAAAACCCACCAATTGCGGATAAATTAACAACCCAACAGCAGATGTAAACGCCGCCCCTTTTGCAAGAGAAGGAAGCCTCGAAATACCTAAAGGCCGCCCGATACGAACATTTCTTCCTAATATAGTACGTGCCATTTCTGGCAATCCTGTTAACTGGCTTGCTCCCCCAGTCAAAATAACACGTTTACCAATGATGTGACCAAAACCAGAACGATTTAAACAATCACGGACCATTTCTAAAATTTCTTCAACACGCGCACGAATGATACGCCCAAGAACCGCGCGAGGATATTGAGTTTCACGCTGTTCACTCCCAATTTCTGCTACATTAATCATTTGCCGCTCATCAGCACTTGTTAAAAGTGCTGAACCATAAACAACTTTTAAACGTTCCGCCTCTGTTAAAGACATAGAAAATCCGCGCGCAACATCAAGAGTGACATGATGCCCCCCAACAGCAAGAGCATCTGCATGAATAAATTTCCCCTCAAAAAACACTGAAAATGTTGTTGTTCCACCACCAAAATCAATACATGCAGCCCCTAAACGCGCCTCATCATTCATCAAGACAGCAAGACCACTTGCAAAGGGAGTAGCAACCATTGCTTCAACACTCAAATGTGCACGATTAATACAAGTTTCCAAATTACGCAAAGAGGCTGTTTCTGCTGTTACCACATGCACGTCGACACCAAATGTTTCCCCTGCCATGCCAATAGGATCAAAAATTCCTTTATCTCCATCCAATACATAAGAAACTGGAACTGAGTGCATAACATGACGTTCAGCATCAAAGGCTTTACGCGAAACATCTGAAAAGGCCATACGCATATCACGCTTGGTGACTTCACGACCATTCAAATGAACCTTTCCATTAATCAAAGCACTTTGTAATCGACTTGAGGAAAAATTCACAATCACTGAATCCACCACCAAACCCGCCATTTTTTCTGCCGCATCAACAGCCAATCTTATTGATTGTTCTGCTGCAAACATATCCATGACAACACCGGATTTAATACCACGTGAACGCTGCACTCCAAAGCCTAGAATTTCCGTAGAATGTGTACGACCATGTAAATAGTGTGCATGCTTCAAAGGACGCAAACAAGCAATAAGACAAACAATCTTACTTGAACCGACATCAAGTACCGTTAAAAAACGTGTTTTACGCCCCTTCAAATGATGTGATCTGAGTAGCATCATAGGCTTCCTGCCTTTCGCGCTTTTAAAATACGTTCTTCTTCTGCTACAGTAGTATGATAACGCTCCAACGTTTCATCTGATAAAGAAACAGTAATTCGATCAGCAAGACGTAAATCAACACTGAGAATATCGCGAGATAAAAGATCTTGCATTGTACCGGACGAAAAAAGAGAAGAAAGCCTTTCAAGAGCACCATTTTCAGGCAACATAACGCGCATTCCATTATTCAAAACAAGATCCCAACGTCGATCACCTACCCGCACAAAAGCACGAATACGATCATATACTTCCGGATAGACTGACAGCGCTTGAATAAACACTTTAGCAGCATTTTGTGCACCCTGCCCAACCACAAGAGGTAAATCCCGAACAATTTCTCCTTTAAAAGGCACAATGACACGACCTGTATTATCAACAATATCCATTATGCCATCATGTTGCCAAATGGCATAGGGTTCACGCTCCACGATGGAAATGCGCATTCTATTGGGATAAATTTTCTGAACATTAGCCGATTGCACCCAAGCCTGTTTTTCCAACAGAGAACGCGCTCTTTCAACATCAAAAGTGAATATAGAAGGCGCAACATCAAGTTTTAAAATTTTAAAAATATCCTGCTTTGCCAAGCGCTTATTACCGCTTATATCGACATGAGTGACCACAAAACTACTATCCAATATGATCGTATTTACGATCACAGCCATCTGACCACTTGATGAAAGTCCATAAAAAGCCGTAACAAAGAAAAACCACACAACAGCAAAAGAGCCAAAATGGCGTGGAATATGAATATTGACAAAAACAAACTCAAACATAAACCGAAGAAAACGACGATAAAGACGTGGCAAAGCCGGCACTGAAAGCACCTCCATCGGAACATTTGTTTTATTAACATTCAACGCATACATGATGCGTCCTCCACCATCCATTGAACAATATCGCCGTAAGTACGGCCGCTCGCTTTTGCAATATCAGGAAGAAGAGACGTCGAGGTCATACCTGGTTGCGTATTAATTTCAAGCCAAACCAATTCTCCCGTTTTTTCATCAAAACGAAAATCAGAACGGCTAACACCTCGACACCCTATCGCCTGATGGGCTGCTAAAGACATTCTTTGCACACTTTGGTAAATATTTAGTGAAAGTTGTGCAGGACAAATGTGAAGAGAACCACCCGTTTTATATTTTGAGTCATAATCGTAGAATGGAAAGTGTTTATCGGGAAGAATTTCACACACATCCAGCACTTCATTCCCCAAAACAGCACAAGTCAATTCACGACCAGGAATATATTTTTCAATCATCACCTCATCGGCATACCCCCACTCAGCTCCCCCAATATTATGTGGCGGTGCAGCTTCATTTCCTTGAACAATGACAACACCAAAACTTGATCCTTCACACACAGGTTTAATTACATAAGGAGGCTCCATGGGATGCGTTCGGCCCAAAGCAAAGCGGCTCATGATACGAGAAGGAGCAACACAAACCCCAACATTTGCAACGATAATTTTTGCACGTCCCTTATCCATTGCCAAAGCAGATGCCATCACGCCAGAATGAGTATAAGGAATTTTTAAATATTCAAGAATCCCCTGAATCCGGCCATCTTCACCAAATGGACCATGCAATGCATTGAAGGCAATATCGGGCTGCAACTGTTCAAGAACAGAAGCAATATGAGCATCAACATCCACGCGGCTCACGCGATACCCCTGCACCTCTAAAACATCAGCACACGCCGCCCCTGAAGATAAACTTATAGACCGTTCAGAAGAAAAACCTCCCATTAACACAGCTATATGTTTATCTTTCATAATAAATCACCCTCTTTCGCATACTATATGTAGTCTATATAGAATACATCAGCACTACATACAGGAAAAACAAAGTTTATCCTTGCGAATCAATAACCTAGCATTTTGCATAATGAATCAGACTCAAAAGCCTGATGCAAGAGATTCTTTGTTAATTTATTGATTCTTAATAGAAATTTTTTATTATCTCTTTGAAATGACTCAATTTTTTATTTTCACTTTTTAGTGAACAATAAATCAATGAAATGGATCAAAAGGAGAAACACTTCGACCACGCTCAAATTGACCAATACGCTCTATTTCCCATTGTAAAAGGTGGGCTGAATTTGCAAAAACACGCGCACGCACTGTTTCTCCCAATGCTTCAAGATCATATCCTGTTGCTTGCCCTGTATTAATCATAAAATTACAGTGCATTTCACTCATTTGAGCGCCACCAATCCGTAAACCACGACACCCTGCTTCATCAATCACGCGCCACGCAGATCCATTCTCAGGATTTTTGAAAGTTGATCCCCCTGTCTTTTCACGAATAGGTTGCACAGTTTCTCTGTGGAGGGCAACTTCATCCATAGCAGCACGAATATCATCTTTATTGCCGATTTTTCCTTCTAATAAAGCAGCCGTAAAAATAAAATCTTTAGGAATATCACAATGGCGATAGGAATAATGCATATCTTTCACACTCAAGATATGACGTTGCCCTTTACGATCCAGCGCATAGACCTCGACAACACGCGCTGCGGTTTCAACACCATTCGCACCCGCGTTCATTTTGAGAGCTCCTCCAAGACCTCCAGGAATACCATGATAAAAATGAAAACCTGCAATCTCAGCTTCTAAAGCGGCAGCAGCTAAATGTTTATCCGCCGTACCAGCACCAACTAAAAAGCCTTTTGGAGAAACTTGCTTCACTTGCCCAAATTTTTTTGGCGAAAGACGAATCACAACACCAGGAACCCCCCCATCACGCACCAGAAGATTAGAACCAATACCGACAATTGTTACAGGAACAAATTCAGGCAAATTTTGAAGAAAGAGAGCCAAATCTTCTTCATCGACAGGCTGATAAAAAAGCTCTGCCAACCCGCCCGTGCGAAACCACGTTACCTTACGCATCTCAACATTAGGTGTAAGCTTTCCTCTCACGCCACCCAACAGTGGTTGCAATTGCGCCAATAGCGCCTCACCATCAATGTGCTGAAAATTTATCATGACCATCCAATACCGCTAACTGATGAGGCAAAGCACAAGCCCATTGTGTGATATTGCCAGCACCAAGAAAAACAACATAATCCTCTGCCTGAGCAAATTTTGAGACAAGAGACACAACATCTTCCAAACCATGTATCAAGCGCACATCACGATGACCCGCCATTTTAATATGCTCTACCAATTCTTGAGAACCAAATCCTACAATAGGCTCTTCACCAGCCGCATAAACGGGCGTAATCAACACTGTATCTGCATCATTAAAACAAGCAGCAAAATCATCAAATAAATGATACAAACGCGAATACCGATGGGGTTGTGCAATCGCAATAACACGCCCTTTTGCACTCTCACGTGCAGCACGCAAAACAGCCTTTATTTCAACAGGATGATGTCCATAATCATCAAATATTTCAATGCCACGCCAACTTCCTGTTCGCGTAAAACGCCGTTTTACTCCGCCAAATTCTGCTAAGCCCCTTTTTATAGCTTCATTTGAAATGCCAAGTTCATGCGCAATAGCAATCGCCGCCGTTGCATTGGCAACATTATGCTGCCCTGCCATGGGCAAAAGCAAATTTTTCAACTCAATCTTTCTTCCTGTTTTGCGTGAGCGAACAAGAACATCAAAATGCGTTTTTTGACCATCCATCGAAAGATTAAGAAAACGAACATCCGCTTGTGGATTTGCACCATAAGTGATCACCCAACGATCATCAATACGGCCCGCCAATGACTGAACCTCTGGATGATCAAGGCACAAAACAGCAAAACCATAAAAAGGAACATTTTCTACGAATTGCCGAAAAGCCTCACGCACAGCATCAAAACTTCCATAATGATCCAAATGCTCAGCGTCAATATTAGTAATAACAGCAATATCAGCAGGCAGCTTTAAAAATGTACCATCACTTTCATCAGCTTCAACAATCATCCAATCGCCATCTCCTGTACGAGAATTCGTACCATAAGCATTAATAATACCGCCATTAATCACCACTGGATCAAAATGACCAGCATCAAGAAGGGCTGCGACCATTGATGTGGTTGTTGTTTTACCATGTGTACCACCCACTGCAATTGCACGCCGAAATCGCATCAGCTCCGCCAGCATTTCTGCACGTCTGACAAGCGGCAAATGTCTTTCCTTTGCAGCAATATACTCAGGATTTGTTTTTTTAACGGCAGTAGAAAAAACAACAACCTCTGCATTCCCTAAGTTTTCAGCACAATGACCTATATGAACGTTAATTCCTTTTTTCCGCAAACGTTCAACATTTGCACTTTCAACTTGATCTGACCCTTGAACTTTATAGCCAAGATTATAAAAAACCTCCGCAATTCCACTCATACCGATCCCCCCGATTCCGATAAAATGGATAACGCCTATATCAAGTGGCATTTTCATTAAAAAGCTCCTCTTTTATATCTGACAACAATCGCCCTGCAATTAAGGAATCAGCCATATCAGCAAGGCGACGGGTTGCATGAGGTTGTCCAACTTTTTTTGCAGCAAGCGCTTGTTTTTCCAATAAATGGGGCGCACAACAAGCGTGCATTAAAAGAGAAGAAAGCTTTTGTGCATTTAAATCTTTTTCTGATATAATTTGCGCTCCCCCCACACGAGCAAGCAAAGCTGCATTGGCAGCCTGATCATGATCTAAAGCATGGGGATAGGGAACAAGCAGAGCAGGTCTACCAATCACCGCTATCTCACAAACGGACGAAGCCCCAGCACGCGACAAAATAAAATGAGCATGTGCCATACGTTCAGCCATATCATCAAAGAAAGGAGCAACTTCTGCTTGTACCCCCATATCACGATAGATTTTGATCAACCTTCCTGCTTCACCGCGGACTTGCTGTACAATTCGTAAACGTTTACGGTTCTTATCATCAAATAAAGCAATAGCTTCTGGAACAATATGTGAAAAAGCAGAAGCCCCTTGGCTACCTCCAAAAATCAAAAAATTAAATGGCTTTTCTCCCTCTGAAGAATGATAAGGAATTTTGGCCGCCTTCAACACAGCCTCACGGACAGGATTCCCCGTCAAAAGTATTTTATGAGCATAAGCGCCATTTGGTGACAACAAACCACCAGCGATTGCACGCACAAAAATTGCCAACATCCGATTGGCACGCCCCATAACAGCATTTTGTTCATGAATAAATGTCACACGCCTCGTTAAAGCCGCAATAAAAAGAGGAGGAAAGCTCGGATACCCCCCAAATCCTCCAACAAGAACAGGACGTAATTTATAAAACAACGCCAACGATTGCCCCATACCCCTTAGCAAAGACCAAAACGTCTTTATCAGAGCAAAAGGATGGCGTCGTGTAAATGTTGCCGATGAAACGATATGAATATGCTCTTCATCAAAACACCGAACAAAAGGGCGTGCTCTTTCATCTGTTATTAAATGAACATCATATCCACGCTGCCTTAATTCAACAGAAAGGGCTTCAGCAGGAAAAAGATGTCCACCTGTACCACCAGCCACCAAAATAATAACTTTTTTATCATTCATAAGGGGTATCCAAGACAGAAGAGGAAGAAAAAGCTGAAAGGCGCGCTTCTGGCCAACGACGTGTTAAACTAAGCAAAATGCCCATTGAAAACGCAATCGCCACCATCGAAGAACCACCATAAGAAATAAAAGGCAATGTCATACCTTTTGGAGGAATTAAGTGAAGATTAACGGCCATATTAATAGCTGATTGAAAGCCAATCATCATTGCTATGCCAGTAATACCAAGACGTATAAAGGAATCACGTGTATTCATGGCTATATACAATGAACGCATAACGATAAAGCCAAACAGCATCATAATTAATAAACAAAGAATAATACCATATTCTTCAGCAGCAACGGAAAATACAAAATCTGTATGGCTATCAGGAATGATACGTTTTACTGTGCCCTCCCCAGGACCTTGCCCAAACCAACCACCATTCAAAATAGCCTCACGTCCCACATCCACTTGAAAAGTATCTCCTTCACCTGTCAAAAAACCATTGATCCGCTCGCGCACATGATGCAGAAAAAAATAAGCTAAAATAATTCCTACAACGCCTAAAATGAGAAAGAGAAAAATAATAGTAAGAGGGACACCAGCAATAAAAAACAGCCCCCCCCATGTTGCACTTATTAAAACTGTTTGTCCAATATCAGGCTGCAAAACCAGAAGCACACAACAAATGGCATAAAGTAGAATCGCTAACGTATAACCCAGAATGCCCCTCTTGCGTATCTGTTCCGAAAAAAGCCAAGCGGACATAACCACAAAAGCTGGCTTCATAAACTCTGAAGCCTGTACAGAAAAACCAAATAGTAGAATCCACCTCCTTGCTCCCTTTAATTCTGGACCCCAAAATAAGGTTGCAACCATAAGAGCAAGCGTTACAATGAGCAAAAGAGCACATAAACGACGAATATTAGAAAGCGAAAAAAAGGAAATGGTAACCATCGTAAAAAATGCTGAAATGCTAAAAATGATATGCCACCGAACAAAATAAAAACTATCAGCAATTCCGATTTTTTTTGCAATAATAGGGCTGGCAGCAAAAGACAGCATAATGCCAATTCCCATTAAAATTAAACAAGCTGCAAAGATAGAGCGATCAATCGTCCACCACCAATTAGCAATTGGATCTCTATCTGCACGCGTCACCATGATATCCACCTTATCCATTTTATAAATTATCTCAAAGTGAGATGGTTCCCCAACCTGTTTAACAAACACTTTAAAAACTAAATTACACAAAAAAAGATTCTGGAGTCTTAACGCAAAAATATTTTTTTATAACTGATGCTTTTTTATTGTAACTGCATCACAAAAGAGACAAATGCTTCGCCTCGCATTTCATAATTTTTAAATTGGTCATAACTTGCACAAGCAGGTGACAAAAGAACCGTCACCTCTTTTGCCTGAAAACCCATTGCGTCAACAGCTGCTTCACACACCGCATTTTTCAAAGTTAAGCTCATAGAAAAGGGAAAAGCAGATCCAATAGTGCGAGCAAATTCTTCCGCCGCGCTCCCAATCAAATAGGCTTTACGAATTTTAGGAAAAAATTCTCTAAGAGACTCTATTCCTCCCTTTTTTGCCTGTCCCCCAACAATCCAAAAAATATCATTAAAGGTGGAAAGCGCAGGAGCTGTTGCATCTGCATTAGTAGCCTTGCTGTCATTGATAAACAAAACCGCCCCCATTTTACGCACCTGCTGCATACGATGATCCAACCCTTTATAACTTGCCAAATGCTTGTTCACAGAAAGATCAGTTATTTTTAAAGCCTGCAATGTTGCTAATGCCATAAGGGCATTTTGCGCATTATGACTCCCACGTAACACCGCCATAGGAGCAAGATCTGCAAGCATATGGCGCTGTCCTTGACGAACAGAAAAGAGCTTGGTCCCATCTGCATAAAAACCATTTTCAACAAAATGATCCTTGGAAACTGCCTCAATTTGCTTCCCCTCATGAAGTAACTGTTGATATAAAACCCGACAAGCTGCATCATCAACTGAAATGAAAGCCTGAGAAGCCTGAGCAATCAGATGCCTTTTGGTTTGCACATAACAGGCAAAACTCCCATGTCGATCAATATGATCAGGTGTTAAATTCAATAAAAGTCCAATGGTCGGCTGAAGAGAGGGAGTAAGATCAATTTGAAATGATGAACATTCAATCACATAGATACGTTTTTTAACAAATGGCTTAAGCGTCAATATTGCTTTTCCGATATTTCCCCCCATCTGCACATCATAGCCCATTTTTTCCAACAAATGCGCAAGTAAAGCCGTTGTGGTTGACTTGCCATTCGTCCCCGTAATCGCAATGAAAGGAACATCTTGGTCACACAAACCATAATGTTGTAAAAAATGCTGGCGCGCACGAACAAATAATTCAATATCACCGATAATTTCTATATTTTTTTTTCGTGCTTTTTCAACAATCCAATGGGGCTGAGGATAACTTAAAGGAACTCCAGGAGCTACAATCAATGCAACAAATTCTGACCAATCTTCATAACGGAGATCTCGTGTTGGAATATTGTGCCGAAAAGCCATTTGCACGCTTGAAGAACTATCATCCCACGCCACCACTTCTGCGCCACCGCACATCAATGCTTGTGCCGTTGCTAGTCCAGACTGTCCCAATCCAAACAGAGCAACTTTTTGACCTTTATAACACGTAACAGAAATCACATTCTCACCGCAATTTAAGTGTTGAAAGACCTATGAGAGCGAGAACAATCGAAATAATCCAAAAGCGTATCACGACTTGGCTTTCAGTCCAGCCTTTTTTCTCAAAATGATGATGTATCGGTGCCATAAGAAACACGCGTTTTCTTGTTAATTTGAAATAACCAACCTGAATAACGACCGAAAAAGCTTCCACAACAAAAAGCCCACCAATAAGAACCAAAACAATTTCGTGTTTCGTAGCAACCGCAACAGTCCCTAAGAGTCCTCCAAGAGCCAATGAACCAGTATCTCCCATAAAAATAGCTGCAGGTGGTGCATTAAACCATAAAAAACCAAGCCCTGCCCCAACAACAGCTCCCAATAAAACAGCCAATTCACCTGTTCCCGATACATAATGGATTTGGAGATAATCAGCAAAATTCATATTACCAGAAAGATAAGCAATCAGAGCAAAAGATAAAGCTGCAACCATCACAGGAACAATAGCAAGCCCATCGAGTCCATCCGTTAAATTAACCGCATTACCCGTCGCAACAATGACGAAAGCAGAAAAAGGAATAAAAAACCAGCCCAAATTGATAAGATAATCTTTTAAAAAAGGCAAAGCTAATCCAGATGAGCCAATTTTCAAGATGGCAAAAGCCGCAATTGCCGCAACAAAAAACTCCAAGCTTAATCGTGCTTTCCCAGAAAATCCTTTGTCTGTTTGTTTTGTGACCTTAAGATAATCGTCATAAAATCCAATTCCCCCAAAAGAAAGCATAACCAATAGCGATACCCAAAAGTAAATATTCGATAAATTACCCCATAAAAATGCCGATACCACAATGCCGATTAAAATCATCAATCCACCCATTGTAGGTGTTCCAGCCTTTTTAAAATGTGTTTGAGGACCATCAGCACGAATCGGTTGCCCCTTACCCTGCCGCAATTTAAGAGAAGCAATGATGCTAGGTCCAAACAAAAAGACGATAAGCCCCGAAGTAAGCATAGCCGCTATCGTGCGAAAAGTAATATAACGAAATACATTCACACCTGGAAGCCAATCACTAAACGAAGAAAAAAATAGCATCATGGAATAAAAAAACCTCTTAAAACTATGAAGAAACCGCTTTATAGCGATCAAGCAATGCAGTCACAATATTTGATGAACAAAGGCTATTGGATGATTTAACCATAAGCAGATCCCCAGAAGAAATTTCTGCTAAAAGAAGCGATAAAATTTTCTCAATATTTTCAGCATAATGAACCTTAACACCAGCAGACAAATCACTGACTAAAGATTTCATCGCCTCACCAAATAGAAAAACCGGATTAGCACCAGAAAGACGTATTGGTTTTATTAAATCACGATGAAGCTTTTCACTATACTCCCCTAACTCTAGCATATCTCCTAAAATAGCAATTCGCCGCCCCCCTTTCCCTACAGGCCCTGTAGCAAGAAGCTCAAGTGCAGCACGCATAGAAGCAGGATTTGCATTATAGCTTTCATCAATGAGATAAAATTCACCCCCATTTGATAAAGACAGTCGATAACGAACACCTCGCCCCTTTTGAGAAGAAAAATGGCGAAAAGAAAGAAAAACAGGCTCTAGCTCAACCCCCATAGCATCACAAGCAGCAATAACCCCTAAACTATTTTGCACAATATGGCGCCCAGGAGCATCAATTTGGACCTCCCTATCCCGCCCCCCCATACGCACAATCATAGAAGAACTATCGGTTAGAAGACGTATATCATGCGCTTGATAATCAGCATCTTTAGTCTCACCAAAGCTTAAGATCTTTTTTACACCGCATTTCTTTGCTTTTTGAACGAGATAAGAAAAAAAATCACTATCCGCATTTAAAATGGCAATGCCTTCCTCATCCAATCCTTCAAAAATTTCAGCTTTTGCCTTTGCTATTTCTTCAAGATCCTTGAAAAAACCCATATGTCCTGCACAAATATGCGTAATGAGAGCAACATGCGGACAAACCAGTTTGACCAGAGGGCGAATTTCATCTCTGTGATTCATGCCAATTTCAAAGATACCATAATCACTCTCCACAGGCATCCGCGCTAAAGTGAGTGGAACCCCCCAGCAATTGTTTAAAGAAGCGAGATTCGCATGAACATTCCCAGCCGTTGCAAGTGCTTGTTTCAAAGCTTCTTTTGTCGTTGTTTTTCCCACCGATCCTGTTATCGCGATAATCTTAGCTCTTGAACGTTTGCGTGCAGCTTGTGCAAGTTGTTCTAAGGCTTTCAAAACATCAGGAACGACAATGAGTGGAGCCGATATCTTTTTCATATCCCTCAAACGGTGTTCCGCAACGATAAGAACGCCTGCACCTCGTTCATAAGCTTGCGCAGCAAAATCATGACCATCAAGATAATGCCCTTTAATGCAGAAAAAAACATCCCCTTCCGCAAGAGTACGGCTATCAATGGAAACCCCAGAAAAAGTTTCTGGCAGGCTTCCCATTACAACACCATTAACTGCAGCAACAAGTGCTTGCTTATCCCATAAAGCTGTCATTTCTTTCGGTCCTCTAAAGCTTCTATCGCTTTCAGACGATCTGAAAAAGGATAAGTTGTCTGCCCTATAATTTGGCCATCCTCATGACCTTTTCCAGCAATGATTAATGTATCACCAACTTTCAAAAGCTCCACCGCGTAAGAAATAGCCTCTCCACGATCTGCTATCTCTATTGCTGTTGGCACCGCCTGTAAAATATCCTTGCGTATTTTTTCTGGCATTTCTGTGCGAGGATTATCATCCGTTACAATAACAATGTCCGCTTTATCCGCCGCAATTTTTCCCATCAAAGGTCTTTTCCCTTGATCACGATCTCCTCCACAACCAAAAACAACGATCAAGCGCCCTTGCGTAAAGGGACGAACAGAAAGCAAAACCTGCTCCAAAGCTTCTGGTTTATGGGCATAATCAATGTAAACAAGCGCATTATTTTCTGTCTTTCCCACAAACTCTAACCGCCCAGGTGCCCCCTGCAAAGTTTCAAGCGCAGAAAAAACCTTACGAGGTGAAACGCCCGTTGCAATTGCTAACCCCGCTGCCATAAGCGCATTGGCGACCTGAAAATCTCCAGCTAAAGGCAAATCAAATGTATAAATATTGTTTTCCACACGACACTCAATACACTGTTTTGAGCGTTGATGTTCGACACGATTAATCGTGATAAATTGCCCCTTACGACCAATTGTCAAGACACGGCGGCGCGCTTGTGTAACAACATCAATAAACTTTTGTGAATAAACATCATCAGCAAAAATCAAAGCAGGAGCAGATACAGGCAAAAGTGTATCAAACAACCTCATTTTAGCCCGCAAATAATCCTCTACCCCCGTGTGATAATCCATGTGATCTCGCCCTAAATTGGTAAAGGCACCAGCCGTTAAACGGACTCCATCAAGTCGTCCTTGGTCAAGCCCATGCGAAGAAGCTTCAAGAGCTGCATGAGTCACACCTTCATGAGAAATTTCATAAAGAAGACGGTGCAAGACGACCGGATCAGGTGTTGTGAGAGAACCATAAACATTCCGTTTAGGAGAAACAACACCAACCGTTCCTATACTCGCAGCACAAAATCCAGCATAAGTCCAAATTTGCCGAAGAAAAGAGACAACAGATGTTTTACCACTTGTACCAGTCACAGCAACAACCGTTTCAGGCTGAGAACCGTAAAAACGTGCAGCTGCCAACGCTAAACTATGACGAACATTAGAAACACGTAAAATGGGAACAGATAAATCCTCAAGAACAGCATGATAATCTGTAACGATTGCTCGTGCGCCACGCTTTATCGCATCATCTATATAGTGTCTTCCATCACTTTTTTTCCCTTGAACAGCGACAAAAACATAGCCCGGCAAAACTTGCCGAGAATCCACACTGATTCCTGTTATTTCTATTGAAGAAAGACTTTCATCTTCAACACATTCTGTAAAAACTGTTCCCAACAACATGATAACGCACCTTTATATTCATTTTACCGTTGTTTAACGAAACTTGAATTGCTCTTTTTACTTAAAAGAGGCTCATATTCTTTTTTAAAATCGGGTTTTACACCAAGAAAACTAGCTGTGCGACGAACAATATTAGCAAGCATTGGTCCAGCATTCATTCCCGCTGTTGCTGAACGCTGTCCCTCCTCTGGCTTTGGTTCATCGATAATTGTTAAAACAACATAAGCAGGATCTTCAATAGGAAAAGCAGCAAGAAAACTATTGAAATTTTTTGTTTTAGAATATTTTCCATTTTCAACTTTTTCAGCTGTTCCTGTCTTACCACCTACACGATAGCCTTCTACTTTTGCATTACGTCCAGAACCAATATCACTATTTAATTGATAAAGGTAACGCATATTTTGACTTGTTTTAGCCTGCAAAACCCGTTTTGCATGGTGCAGAGTTTGTTCTTTTGTCCGTTTTAAAAATGTCGGAGCAATTAACCAACCACCATTCATTAAAGCAGCAGCCCCGACAGCTGTTTGCAAGGGTGTTGTTGCCATACCATGCCCAAAAGAAATCGTCATAGAATGTATATCCTTCCAATGATGTGGCACAATAGGGTGGGCAACTTCAGGCAACTCTGTTGTGAGACGATCCAGTAATCCAAGTTTTTGTAAAAAACCACGATGTTTATCAATCCCTATCGCCAATGCCTCTTTAGCAGAACCAATATTAGAAGAATAAATAAAAACCTCCCATAACGTTAAGGGTCGATTTTTTCCATGAAAATCATGAATAGTATACCCACTACTTGCTTTTATTGGCTTTGAAGCATCAATAATACTGTTTAAATGAAAAATATTGGAATCAAGTGCCATGGCGGTCGTAAAACTTTTAATAATTGATCCCATTTCAAAAGCTCCTGCCGTCATCCGATTGAGACGATCACTTTTTAAAGCTTCGATAGGATTTCCAGGATCAAAATCTGGTAGTGATGCCAAAGCCAAAACTTCCCCCGTATGTATATTTAAAATAACAGCTCCTGCAGCAATTGCCTTATAACGCTTCATAGCCTGAATAAGTTCATCATGAACAATTGCCTGAACACGCACATCAATCGAAAGCTGAACTTGTTTTAACGATTCTTCCATGGCAAGACCAGCGGCACGCAAAGCACTCAACCCCGCATCATCAATATATTTTTCCATACCTGCAATGCCCTGATTATCAACATTCACCATACCGAGAATATGGGAAGTTACAGGTCCATCAGGATAAAAACGACGAATTTCAGTCCGAAAACCAATTCCTGGTATACCAAGAGCCATAATTTGCGTCTTCTGCATTGGTGTTAACCCCCGCTGTATCCAAGAAAAACTAGATTTTCTTTTTAAGCGCTTATAGGTTTCCTGCCAATTAAGATCAGGCAAAACTGTTGAGAGCAATTCAATTGTTTCATCCACATCAATAATACGTCGTGGCTCAGCAAAAAGTGAATAAGTTTTAATATCTGTTGCCAATAAACGACCATTACGATCAACGATATCAGGCCGTGCCATCAATTGAAGAACTCCAGGCCCTTTTGCTTCTTCAATCTGTCCACCTTCCAACCCATAAGAAATAAGGCAAGCCCCCATGATGCCATATAAAATTAAAAAGCAGAACAACGAAAAAAGCAAACGTGGACGACTAGAATAGGGACGACGAACAGAAACATTATGATTATTCAACGAATTCTTTAAGCGCTTTTTCTTCTGTGAGAATAAAAAAGTCGATTTCATTACTGCGCGCCTTTTTGGACAACACTATTGATCTGAGAAGCCCGATTATTTGTCAAAATATCTTGATTATCTTCCAAGATATTTTGTTTAATCACTTCTTCAATTTGATCATGTACCCGTACCGGAATGTCTTTAAACTCCACGATTTGACGCGGCTGTATAACCTCTAACCCAAGTTCTTTCTGATAACGTTTCGCAAGTTTTTGCATGCGTGAAGGCCTTATCATCACAGCCCACTCAGCATGAAGCAAACTTACCGTATTTTTTGCTGCAGCAATTTCATGCTCAAGATGAAGAACTTCGTTCATTCGCTTTTGAACATCATATTTTACCTTATAAGTAAGTCCTGCCATACAAATCATAATCAACACTAAAATCATATCAAATGTACGAAAAACTGTCATTTTTTGCTGCCTTCAAAACTGGCAATCTCTGCTAAACCAAATAATTTCATATCTGCTGCAAGAGCCTCTGCTTCAGTCCGTACACCAATACGCAACCTCGCAGAACGTGAACGAGGATTTTTCTGTAACTCCTCTTTAGTTGCCGTGATCCCACCTCGAAACAAAGGAAAAAATGTTGCTGGAGCAGCCTTCATTTCAGGCAGATAGCGTGATCTCATACACTCTCCAGAACGAGCCGAAAAAAATCTTTTGACCATACGATCTTCAAGAGAATGAAAACTGACAACCCCCAAACGACCTCCAGCTTTTAAAACGCGTTCAGCAGCAAATAAACCACATGCCAATTCACCAATTTCATCATTAACATAGATACGAAGAGCCTGAAATACACGTGTTGCCGGATGAATACGATCTCCCGGCTTACGTCCTATCAACGTTTCGATAGCATACGCCAAATCACCTGTACGCAAAAAAGGCTGCACAACACGACGCTTTTCAATCATCCGTGCAATTCGCCCCGCATAACGCTCTTCCCCTAATATCTTAAAAATACGTGCCAAATCCCTTGCTTTTAAATGATTGACAACATCGCTGGCTGTAAAACCAGTCTGAGCCATTCGCATATCCAATGGACCATCTTTTTGAAAAGAAAAACCTCTTTCTGCTTCATCAAGCTGCATTGAAGAAACACCAATATCCAAAATAACTGCATCCACCTTCTCTTCAACGACACGATCGAGCTGTGAAAACGCCATATGGACCAAACGAAGGCGTGGAAAAAATTCTTCAACAAGCGATTGTCCTGCACTGATAGCATGAGGATCACGATCAAGAGCAATCACCTGTGCCCCTGCCTTTAACAAAGCGCGCGTATAACCACCAGCACCAAAGGTGCCATCAATCACTTTTGCTCCAACCAATGGCATAAGCCCAGCCAAAACTGGCTGTAACAACACTGGAATATGGCGTTCAGCTCTTTGATCCTGCTTTATCAAAATAATCCGTCTTGAAGTTATGCTGTCTTAAATCAACAGCTCTCTCATAGCAACTGATCTTAGAATAACCTAGCCTTCAACTTTCATATTAATCACAATGAACGAAAAAACTAAAGTTATCCCAAAACAGATCCTAATGCATTATACTTAAAGAAATGTTATAATTTTTTAAAACACTCTTTGCTCAAGTGTCCATTTCAAACACACCGACTCCATGAAAGCCTATATGTAACCGATCTTATAAAATATCGCGTATCATCATGAAATATCAGTCGGCCTATAAGCCGGGTTCTGTAGAGTAAAGCTTACACTTTACATGGCAACCATTCATCTGGGACGGATGTTACCATCCGCCTCGTGCAACCTACCCGAATGACTCGCCCGGAAATCGGCTGCAAAATAAATTTTGCACGTCATTTCTATTTGGTCTTGCTCCCGGTGGGGTTTACCTTGCCACATTCATTACTGAATGCGCGGTGGGCTCTTACTCCACCCTTTCACCCTTACCTATAAAAATAGGCGGTTTACTTTCTGTGGCACTTTCCCTAGGGTCACCCCTGCCGGGTGTTACCCGGCACCGTCTTTCCATGGAGCCCGGACTTTCCTCACCTGCCGTATTTCAGTATCAGACAAGCGCGGCTGCCCAGCCGACTGACATACTGATTTATAAAACATTTTCTGCTCCGTGAAAATAGCATCTTAAAATATTTTATGACAAACCTCTCTCAACAGATGTTTTTATTTTAATGAAGCCAGATAAGTCTTTACTTTTGCGCAATATTTCGCTGAAATGGAATTCATTTTTTTTGCAGCATGACCTGCGTTATATTTAAGGATTGTACCACACGTACTTCCACCACTGAGTTTATAGGCCCTTGCCAAATAACGCATACCATATTCAAGATTGGTCGCAGGATCGTACAAATCCTGTACAGAACCACTAAAGCCCAACCCTCGTGCCGTAGAGGGTTTAATTTGCATCAAACCTATTTCGCCAGCAGCCCCCTTTATACCTGCCTTATAATTACTTTCAACTTTTACAACAGCATGTGCTAAATTAACGGGAACATTATATTTATTCGCAAGTTTCTGAATAAGAAACTCATAAGGACGAGCAGAAATCTTAGAAGCAACAATCACTGAGGTTTCTCCTGATTCCGCAACATTTAAGACACTATGAGTCCAACTTATATCAAATACAAAAAATACAGCACATGCTGTATTTAACAAGATTTTCAAAAATTGCATTTTCTTTCTCTTCACTCAAACATTCTCAAATTCTAGCCGCAAGTAATTTGCAAATGTATTATACAAAAAAGAAAGCAAAAGAACGTCTTTAAAAAGGAAATAGTAAGACAATTTCAAGCTAAAATTATGAAATAAAAGAATATATCTTTATGCACAAGTCTCAGATTTCTCTATATCATAAAATAAAAAAATAAAAAGACTATAATTAATCTTATAGCGTATCAAATAAAATGATATAATCTATAACTTGCGGCTATCTCTGTTGTATCAATCAATTTTTATATTAAAAAAATAGCATCTGAACTAGATGTAATATTTTTTACATAAGATTATTAATTTTTTTATTGAGATCAATCCCTCAAAGAAAGAGAGACAAGAGCATCTTTTTACCGAAGATGCTCGATATCAAAAAAGGTTCACAAAAAATATAAACCGTTATCAACGCTTCTCTCTGATTAATAAACACCCACTGCACTCTTTATGTCCGATAAAACCTCAAAAAATCACAAAACAAATCCCCCCATCATTGCGCATAAAAAATTCATAAATATACTAAAACCATCATACTCTTTACCAATTCAAAATATTGCAACAGACTTTTAGCTCTCAAGATGTCTCAAAGAAGCTTTTTAATTCCTTTTTAAAAGAGTTTTTATCCACACAAGCCTCTACTTGTGGTATACAAGAAACTGATTTTAATTTTTTCACCATGGATAAATTTAAAATGAGAGGATTTTACAATTCTTAAGATTCTCATTCAATATAAAATGATAAATTATCATTATAAAACAATATACTAAAAAAGTTATATCCGTTTTTATCCCTACAACAAAGCTTAACAATTACTTGTGTCTATTTTTTTGAAAAATGTTAGAAAACTCAATACCCCCAAAGCCTTTTTAAATAAAAATAGACCTCTCATCTTCATTCAAATATTTTTTCTTTGTCACAGACTATCATCTTATCAGTCTTGCACCTCATTTTCAGAAATCATACAAGTGGATAAATATCCTAAAATCCGTAGAACAAAAAAGCTTAAATCCTTTAAAAAATTTTATTTTCTCATATCAAATAAAAAAATAACCGGCATATAAAATGCAGTTAACGTGTTTTATTATAATCAATACTGCTTTTGTCATTGTAGCGATTGATAATGCAATTAACTTGGACCAATACCCTTGATAGACTTTCTATCACTCCTGTAATGATTGCAACATTACCCTTATACTCCAATTGCTTACCTTTTGAGAGATAAATTTTGTTAATACCTTACAAATTGATTATCTCCTCGCACTTTTCAAAATTTCACGAAAAGCTCTTTCTCCTTAAAATAAAACCCAAAAGCGCGATTAAAAAAATAGCTAAAAATAAGCATTAGCAACGGAAGGACGAGAAATCGCTTTCGAGAGAGCCATAGCAACAGTTTCACCAGATTTTTGAGCCTGCTCACGACTCTGACCACTTTTAGAAGCAAGCGCAATTACATCACGACGCAGCTTCGCAATAAACAACTCTTGCTGTTGAGGGGTCATTTTAGAAAGATGCTTGATAATATCTGGAAAAGATACGGATAATCTCTCTAATAACTCCTCCTCTGTTACATCAAGCTGCTGAGAAGAAAAAGAAGAGCGACCGGAAAAAAACTGATAAACAGCACTACTTTGAGAAGCAAAAAAGACAGCGCCAGAAATAAAAAATACAAATAAAATAAAAATAATACGATGTGAAAAAGATCCCATTATCTCTTACCTAAAGATCACAGAATACAAACATAGCTTCCTTTTATGATTCTCCTTATAACATGCAACAATGCCTCAATAAAGAAAAATCAAATTATTAAAAATGAATACGCTAACACTATCCGCCCAATAAGACTCGCCCTTCTATGTATTTAGGTACTATAGGCGAAACAATAACAGATCTTACACTCCCCCCTAATAACACCTTACATTTCCTAAAATAATTACAAAAAGCCTGACTGAGGAAATCCTCAGTCAGGCCAGACAATCTAGGGGATCCACGCGGGGGGGGGGGGGAGGAGGTTCCCCGATTGTCCTCTTACATCAACCACTAAGATAGCCGATGCAATATTCTTGCTATGGAATAAAATTCTTTAAACAACAAGAAATTCTTATCATCTTCTACGCAAAAAAACATAAAAGAATTATAAATTATTTAAAAATGTTTAAATTTAGGCAAAAAAAGTTCAAAATGACCCAATTTGAAGCAATTTTATTTCAAGAAGCTTCAATTAGAATCTACGATCATTATAACTTTTAAATAGTTTCTTTCATAACCCTGATGATCATATTAAAAAACAGTAATTTCTAGGTATCCACCCTATAAAAATCAAACTACGTAAAAGTAGAATCACTTTTCCAACAGCAATCACCACAAAAAGAAAAACGTAGATTTTTAAAATCTTACACAAATAACCGTAAAAAATGGAAAATATCTTCTTGCAAGAAAGCTATGAATTATTTAAATTAAAACAATAAATTAGAGAAAATAAAATCTTATCTACCTTTATAAAAAATTTCTGTAAATGATCATTAAAATATTGTTACATCCCTCATATAACAATCAATGAGGAACTTAAACAGCTTAATCTTATGAGAAAATGAGAACTCTGAAGGTATTTTTTTCGAATCACGCCCCATCGTCATTCCAAATAACGATAAACCATTTTACAATAACCAACAGTCTCTAACGCATTTTAACATAATAAACCGAAATCAATGCAGACATTTTCTCTTAATCTCTATCATTTAAATGATCCCGTAAAATAATACACACAGTAGTTTCTATGCTCAAAAATTTTTATAATCTGTTCTTCTAACGTAAACAATTCATTGATTTACAATCATAACTCATCATTTTACAATTTACATGAGAGATCTCAAGAACGTAAGGTTCCCTTATTTTAAATCTTCGTCTATTGAATTAATGAATAGCCATACTATAGCACATCACAAACAAGAAGAAGCATATGGATAAAAAACATAAAACGATGATGCCGGCTTACAACTTTTACTTAAACTAAAGACGATGATGCCCTATCAATTTTACGCTATACCCACGGACTGCGTCATAAGATGAGCGGCAAACATAAAAAGAAAGAAAATACTTTTGGCAAAAACAATGGACTTATTTAATAACCTTTATAACTTCTCATGATAAAGAGATACGAAACTTTAGTGTAATATCACACTTTTCTTTCCTACTTTCAGCCACAGACTATCCCTAGATCATCGCCGATCTTATTTTTATGAATATAATGCATTGTCTTACCCTTTTACTTTTTCGTCTTTTTAGAGCATCTTTTTGCACCCCTCACTAAAAGTTCCAACGTACTCCTTATCTAAAAACCTGTTTTAAAGAGATATTTTAAGATCTATTGGGCACCACCATCTTTGACATTTATGAAGGTATGAGCCTTCACTATGATTATATTGTGCGGCATTATATCATATTGCAGCCGCTCTCACATTTAGAAGATGTATTTTCTTTTACAAACGGTATCATTAAGATAAATACCTTCTTTTGTAGCAGACAAACAGACTCTTTCGGATTCTGAAACAGGAAATTTGAAATGAAACAACATTCCTGTATTTAAACCTCTTATTGAGTCTAAAAAAATCAATGATCTTTTAAAATCAATATATTGGCTAATAAAATATAATATCAAGACACCTTAAATAATGATCCTCGTAGGCTTAACTCTATAGAAGGTGCTTCATTATACAGCCTACACGCCGCTATAAAACACCAATACTTCCATATAAAAACATAATACAAATGTAAAAAACAATAGCTCATCAATGATTGAATAAAGTTTTATCTCTACGCTATTCCTTGAGAAAAATCAGAGTATAAAGCACGTTAACAAACGCGATTTATGCAAAATCTACTTGTTTATCTTTGATATCGTCAACCAATAAACGCGGATCATGAGCAAGCCAAAGCGTAGCAATCCCCTCCTCACTGTTTTCATTTTGTATAGGAGTAAGACAAACCGTTTGTTCTAGAACAAGTCCCGCATTTTTAAGCCATTGTTCTATTTGTAAAGCCGAAAATCCAAAACGCATATGCACTTGATCAGAATATGAAGACTCAATTTCATGATAACCAAAATCCACAATCAATAAACGGCCATGAGGACGCAAAACACTTGATATCTCATGAAGGAATATTTCAGGATTTTCAAGAAAATGTAAAACCCAATGAAGAATAACTAAATCAAAAGTTGTATCTCCAACAGACAAGTGAAAAACATTGCTATCAAGCACAACTTGAACCGCATGCGTATAAAGATTAGAAAACAATTTTAAGATAGAGTCTCCACCTCTTCCAATATTCAACATCGTCTGAAATGGTTTATCGCCAATGATTTCAAGTAACGAGTTTTCTACACCATGATCTGCCATATAGGATGACCGTAATACATCCCGTTGCAACGCATTTTGTAAGAAATGCTTCTTCCTCGTTTTTTGACGCTGCTTTTTAACATCCTTCAAACGTTCTAAATCATGCGCTAACAACACATCATCCTTTGGCAAAGCCGAAAGAATACCTATCACAATGTCTTTACCCCAAAAATCATGACAAAGCTTAAAATAAAGGCTATCCCCCTTCTGATAACGCTCAATCAATCGTGCTTCGTACAATAAACGTAAATATCGTGATATACACGCTTGCGACTGATCAAGAATAAAAATAAAATCAGGAATTGTTAAATCTTCATGATGTAAGAGCCTAAGAACACGTAAATGGCTTACTTCTGCGACCGCTTTCAGCAGCACAATCATTGCATCTAAACTTGCACTTTTTTTCATAATTATCCCCTAAACATTCCTATAAACATTTGTTTGTAGGAAAAAAAGTCAAGCATACAACGCATATTCTCATCTATTTTGTTCTCTCTATTTTATCATACTATGAAAAAAATAGGCTAATGTAAAAAACAAGCAGATCTTATCTCCCTGCTTCTCGTTATAATGAGAATACATTGATTTATAATAATAATTCATTTTTAACTTGAATAAAAAACCGGAATACCGTAGATTTTTCTCATTTCAAATCTATTCATGATAAATCAATCCAAATCATTCTCTTACAGCTCATAAACGGAGGGGACAGATGGATAAAAATACCTTTTATGCCCACCTAAAAACAAGAACTGCATACTATTGAGAAAAAATAACATGATAATGCCAGCTTGCATTTTTATTAAGTAAAGATGATAATGCTCAATGACCAAGGCATTTGTAGAAGTAATACTATACGCTTCATCCCCTCCTTTTCATTGCAGTTTTACAAAAAATAACCCTATTTAGGTCATAATTTCATAAAGTGTCTCTTACTCTTTTCAATGAATAAAAACTCCCACAGAGTACACACACACTTTATTTATGAAATAACAAACGCAATAAAATACACTATTATTCTAACAAAGTTGCGATAAGATAAAAAATTCTAGCGTGTAAGAGGTTTATAATTTGCATGCTTAGGATTAAGAGATTCCGCCCCAAGACGACGAACTTTATCAGCCTCATATTCAGCAAAATTACCTTCAAACCATTCTACATGACCATCACCTTCAAAGGCTAAAATATGTGTTGCCAATCGATCAAGAAACATACGATCATGCGATATGATAACTGCACAACCAGCGAAATTTTCCAATGCATCTTCCAATGCACCCAATGTTTCAGTATCAAGATCATTTGTCGGTTCATCAAGAAGAAGCACATTCCCCCCCTCTTTTAGAAGTTTCGCCAAATGTACGCGATTGCGCTGCCCTCCTGATAAATTTGCCACCTTCTGCTGCTGATCTGCCCCCTTGAAATTAAAAGCCCCGCAATAAGCGCGGCTATTCATCTCATATTTGCCTAATTTAATAATGTCATTTCCACCAGAAATTTCCTCCCAAACAGTTTTATCCCCCACCAAGGAATCGCGACTCTGATCCACATAACTCATGTGAACTGTTTCACCGATACGTATCTGACCTGAATCGGGCTTTTCCTGTCCCGTCAACATTTTAAACAAGGTCGACTTTCCCATACCATTGGCCCCAATAACGCCGACAATGCCACCAGCAGGAAGTTTAAAAGAAAGAGAATCAATCAATACACGTTCACCATAAGCTTTAGAGAGATTATCAACCTCAATAACAACTTGTCCTAACCTTTCTCCAATAGGAATAATGATTTGCGCCTCTCCAGGACGGCGCTCACGTGCTGCTTGAACCAACTCATCATAAGCCTTAATCCGAGCTTTTGACTTTGCTTGTCGCCCTTTTGGACTAGAAGCGATCCATTCTTGCTCACGTGATAAAGCACGTTGACGCGCTGCCTCTTCACGGCCTTCCTGAGCCAAACGCTTGGCTTTAGCCCCCAAATAAGCAGAATAGTTCCCCTCATAAGGAATACCTCTACCGCGATCTAATTCTAAAATCCAACCCGTTACATTGTCGAGAAAATAACGATCATGGGTTATCAAAAGCACAGCCCCAGGATATTCACGTAGATGCCTCTCAAGCCAAGCCGTCGTTTCAGCATCTAAATGGTTTGTCGGTTCATCCAAAAGTAATAAATCAGGTTTTGACAAAAGCAATTTACAAAGTGCAACACGCCGCTTCTCACCACCCGAAAGTTTTGTTACATCCCCATCGGCTGGCGGACAGCCAAGAGCAGCCATAGCCATTTCCACTTGACTTTCTAAATCCCAAAGATTCTGACTGTCAATAATGTCCTGAAGCTGTGCGCTTTCATCAGCCGTTTCCTCGCTATAATTCATCATCAATTCGTTATAACGCTCAAGAATTTCCTGTTTATCTGCAACACCTTCCATCACATTACCACGCACATCTTTGCTCGCATCAAGCAAAGGTTCTTGTGGTAGATAACCACAGCGTGCTCCTTCAGAAATCCATGCTTCTCCCGTATATTCCTTATCTAGCCCAGCCATAATACGTAAAATAGTTGACTTCCCTGCACCATTCGGCCCTAAAATACCGATCTTCGCATCTGGATAAAAAGACAAATGAATATTTTCTAGAACTTTTTTATTGCCGTAAGACTTGTTAAGCCCAGCCATATGATAGATAAATTGACGTGCCATAAATTTCTCTTTATATTATGCGATATTAAAGATTAGGATTTTGAAAAAACTGCTTTTGCTTTTTGAAACTGTACAGTAAATAGCACTTACGTCGTATCAAAAGCTTTCGCTTTATATTGGTACATTTTTTCTAATCTCACAAGCCCCAGTATGGTCCTGAATGCAAAAAAACATCCCCCTAAAGAGCAAAAAGCAAATCTTTTTAGCTGTACCTGAAACCTGTTATCAAACATTGCCTCTCTTTTCCATACCAGATATAACATTGTATTTTTATCGTATTAAACCGACTTATCAATGTAATATGGTACCACAAAGAAAAGCAATTCTCTATGCGCCTTCTTTTCTCGCTTTATGGGCTTTATATTACGCAGTAAAAAATCCTTCTCTTTTTTCATCGATTTTTTGCTACGGAAAGCAATGGACTTCACCCCTTGCCTTGATATGGCTTAAATTACGTTTACAAAACGACCGCCGCCTTATGGGATCTGACGTCCCAAGCCCAATGATCATGAAAGCTTTGCATCAACACGTAGCAACAAATGAATACAGTGCCCTTCCCATTGGTACGTGGTTACAATTCGTAAAAAACTATAAAGCCAATTGTAAAAACTTATCCATCCCCCTCTTTTGGCTTGATAATTATAAAAATAATATCAATATCCAGCACATCATTTCAAAACTTCAAGACGACATATAGCTTTTTAAAAATACGATAAAAGCTCATCTCGTATAGGAATATATTTATGGAAAAAAAAGCCTTAATCGTCATTGATGTTCAAAATGACTTCTTACTAGGTGGAGCACTTGCCGTACCTCAAGGTGATGCTATTTTACCCGCCGTCAATAATCTCATAAATCATTTTGACCACGTTATCTTAACCCAAGACTGGCATCCCAAAAACCATTGCAGCTTTGCTTCCTGCTATCCTGAAAAAAAGCCCTATGATACAGTCATTCTTGACTATGGTCCTCAAATACTTTGGCCTGATCATTGCATACGAGGAACACAAGGAGCAGAATTCCATCCATCTCTTAGAGTAGAAAAGGCACAACTTATCCTTAGAAAAGGCTATAATCAAAAAATGGATAGCTATTCTGCTTTTCTTGAAAATGATCAAAAAACACCAACAGGTTTACAAGTTTATCTTAAAGAACATGGTTTTACTAAGCTCATTATGTGTGGCTTAGCAACTGATTTTTGTGTCGGATTTTCTGCTCTTCACGCTATGCAATGCGGTTTTAAAGTCAGTGTTTCATTAAATGCCTGTGCTGGTATTGATGTAAACGGATCACTAAACACTATGCTTAAAACAATGAACGAAGCCGGTATAGAACTTTTAATGGTCTCTTAAAAGATCCTTCTCTAATCTACCATTATAATAAACTGATTTATAAAGGATAAATCATTTTGCACATATTTAAGTAAGAGTCCAGAATATCGTAAATTCTCTCATTTCAAACCTGTTTCAAAACCATTCTCTTACACGTTACAAAGAGAATCCAATGTATGAATAGAAATCGTTCAAAAAAACATGCAAAAAGGCCTCTTATGAACCATTAATGCAAAAGTTTGTCATAGTATTGAAAGCTGGTAAAAAGTATAACATCAGCTTTCTATCTTATATTTAGGTCAAAAAGTATCCTAGAGATTGTACATTATTGGCTTCATGGATAGTATCATGCAATGAACTCAACTTTAAAAAAACGCAAATAAGCAATAAAATAGTATTTTATTTTGCATAAAAGACCTCTTTCTATTCAAAGATATGCGATAAACAAAAGTGTGAAAAAGAAAGAAATCTCCATTACTTAGATACAACATGTTTATCTAATTGACGATGCTTAAAACGAATCGAAGAATATAATGCCATTCCAATAATACAGACTCCCACAAGTCCTGTTAAAACTTCAGGAACCGATATAATCGTTTGCAGATACATAATCACTGCAAGAACTAGAATTGCATAAAAAGCACCATGCTCTAAATAACGATAATGCAATAATGTTCCTGATTCAACCAACATAATTGTCATAGAACGAACGTAAAATGCTCCGATACCAAGACCTATCGCAATAATAAAAAGGTTGTGTGAAAAGGCAAAAGCACCAACCACGCCATCGAAAGAAAAACTAGCATCAAGAACTTCTAAATAAAGAAACGCCCCTACTCCCCCGTGAGCTACTGTTGTTAAAGTCTTTTGAGGAGTATCCAAGAGATGACCGACAACTTCAACACCGATAAAGGTCAAAAGTCCATAAAGTGCTGCCAATAAAAAAGTTATTTTATTTTCTGCATCAATCTGAGCTGAAACAAATAAGATCAAAATCAAAACAATTGCAATATCAATTCCAACAAGTGCCCCAAACTTTTGAGCAGGTCTCTCTATAACATTAAGCCAATGTACTTCTTTTTCAGAATCAAAAAAATATTTTAAGCCAACCATCATAAGGAAAGTTCCTCCAAAAGCAGCAATCCCCATATGCGCATCGGTTAAAACTTCAGCATATCGATGTGGTTCCCATATCGCTAATTTGACTGCCGCAATTGGATTAATCCCAACAGCAACGACAACCACCAATAATGGAAAAACAATTCTCATCCCAAATACAGCTATCAAAATGCCCCATATAAGAAAACGACGACGCCACAATGGACTCATTCTACTAAGAACACGCGCATTGATAATAGAATTATCAAAAGATAAAGAAATTTCCAAAATTCCTAAAACAAAGCAAATAAAAAAATATTTAAGAAAACCAGTAATACTTTCCGTTTCAAACCAACCAATAACCCCTCCTAAAAAGACACCAATAATCGTGAAAAAAAAAGCAAACCCAAAATAGCGTAATAGGGCCATGATCATTCCTCAAAGTTTATTTTCTACTTCATCTAAGCACACCCAGTACCAATCCAAAGTTTGCATCTCTTTAAAGTTGCATCTATTAATGCAGAGGTGTATAGAATATATATGGTAAAGTTACATGAAAATTCTCTCAAAAAAAGCAAGAGACAAATGTAGCAACAAGGAATTTTGTTTTGAAGTGAATATCAATTGTCAATACAATAAGTGCAAGATTGCTTTCTATCTACACAAATAAAAAAAATAACAAGGAATTAAAGCTATAATATTGACATTATATCATAGAATATTAATACATAGTGTGCTTTTATTATTTAATGATTTATACCATGATGATTTACCGAGGGAGATAATTCGTGGCACGTCCTGAAACTGAATCAAAAACCATATTTGGAAAACGTTTACGTTATGTACGTCTTGCTTTAGGCGATCCATCACGTGAAACCTTAGCTAAAAGTTTTAGCATGACAAAAAATTCCATTGCTTTTTATGAGCGTGGAGAGAGAGAACCCAATCTTAGTGTCTTACAAACATACCGCACGTTATATGGTGTCAATATTAATTGGCTTTTAACTGGACAAGGAAAAATGTTTGACACCGAATATACAAAAGGTGATTTTGACTGGAATTATTTTATTAAAAAAATCGAGGGACTGGAAGAAACACTTGTCGATAGTGATCGTAACGAAAAACTAAATCAAGAAAAAATCGACAGTTCTTATGAAAAATTGCAGCAATATTTGTCAAGACAAGGTTTATCAAATGGTTTTAACCCTAAAACTACAACCTCTCTTATCGATATGAAAGCTAAAATGGCCAATTCTTATACCCTTAGCTTATTCATTGATTTACTCATTCGAAGCGTATCCCAAAAAGAGGTTATAGCTAATCAATAAACGTCTATTTCAAAAGAAAAAGCAAGAAATGATTAAACACCAGTATGGAAAAAAGTATTTTTTACTTTATCCATGCTGGTGAAGTTTTATATAATTTATAAACTTTATTTCTGTAACGACAGAAAAATATTTGCGTTGTAAATGAAAGTATAGTGTCTTTAAATTAAAAAAATAATTTTATAGTATAAAATTCTCATTCATATCTTATTGACAATAAATTTTTTCTTGTTAAAAGAATAATAGCTCTCATAGAAATTATTTTTTAAGGTCAGAAAATTTAAGGGGAATATATTGACGACTTCCTAGAGAGACATACATTAATGTTTACAAGCGGATTAGTTAAATATTTATCCTGAAAATTATCAGTTATTTTATGAGGTGGGAAGCATGTATTTTGAGGTGTTTCAAGGAGTTCACAATCAATGGTACTGGCGTTTAATCTCAGGAGATGCACAAAAAATTGCTTTTTCTAGTAAAGGTTATCCAACAAAACAAGATATCCTAATCAATATTGAGCAAATAAAAGAAATTACACATAAAGCTCTTATTAGAGAACTACAGTCCTAACATTCTTTACCATTAAAACAAGCGTTTATTTTGTGTAATGGTATGGTAGTTACTTTTGTGACAAATGAAAAGTGATTGATTTGCCCTCAATGAGAGGAAGTTTTTGTATTATTTCTGACACTCACAAAGAACATTCATATTCTTACAGATTATATGTTTATTTTCAATCATACTCAAATCTCTATAGCCTTTATCAAAAAGAAAATCTCTTAAGTTTTGTATTTTTCATAAAAAATAAACGCACATGAAGAGAAGATAAATCATCAATGAGAAATATATTTACTCTACAAGATATTAATATCTTTTACGTTCATATTCCTCTTCTGTATCTGATAATCATAACTGACTTACCCATTTCATCTTCATAAAAAGCAAATATCTCTTTCTTTCTATTATCATGCAATTTTTTATACCTATTAGCTGAAACTATCGTAGCATTTATACCTTACATCTAAAAAGAACGTGCAAAACTGTTTCCAGCAATAATATAAAATTGCTGGATTGTATAGACGCGCTTTTTAATAACTAGCCTACCTATAAACTGGTTTATCATCATAAACTCTTATTTTATGATCAACGACGCTCTGTCTTATAAACTTAAATGTTGTCATAAAATCAGAGTAAACTTGAATATTCTCTTCCAATACAATCTCTCCATCAGCACCATAATTGGCTTCATTAAAGTTTATCTCTCTCGTCATTCCAATCTTCCTAACACATTTCCAAACCCTTTAATGCAAAATATGAATACAATCACTCTTTATCATCTTCAGATTTAAGCATTTTTTTATATTTCTTTTCATTTTTTTCATATTGCTTAATTTGTTTTTTCAGTTTTTCAATTGCTTGGTCGCGTCTTTTAATCACCATACTTTGCTCTCTAATAGCCCTATCTCGTTCTTCAGTCATCTTCATAGTATCTCTTAAAAATTCATGCTTTATTCTTCTAGATTCCTCTTTTAAAATTTTCACTTGACTGCGATAATATAAAGAAAATCGAAATATAACCCCGCTGCACAACAAAACAACAATCATTGCTCCCAATAAAATTTCGTTTACACTCATTTGGATCTCCCTTAATTGTCGCTCAAGTGATCATCTTGACCAATTTGTTTCATCCTCAATCAAAAAAAGAATGCAATAAATCGCATGTTCCAAGTGTGAACAATCACTCTCGGCGTTCTTATTTTCTCCATTAAAGCTTTGATAAATGACGCAAACAAATCTCTGAAAGCGGCTAAATCTACACTCACACCAATTATTTGCGACACATTTATTGACACAAAATACAAAAAATAAGGAACGTCAAATAAAACTAACGACGCAATCCAATCATACAAGCCTTGCCCAAATCGTTCCTATCTTCCTTTTTACGCCATGTGGAATGCGGCTATATATGAAAGTTTTTCATTATTACAAAAATCTTCAGTGTCACAAAGCTCAGCATTTCTGTAAAATTTTGCCTTCCCACAAATCTTTACATCACCACAAACTAAAGCATCATTATAAACTCGAGCCTTTCTAAAATCACGAGTATCACCACAAAATTCAATACATTGAGCATTCAAAACTTGATCAAAAAAGACCGCATTAGCATAAACATATGCATCTCCACTCATATTCAAATAACGATAAAGTTCTTACTTTTCATAAACATGCGAACTCTTACGAACCACTAAACAACCATATGTTAATGCATTGTTATCAATAACAACATCATTATAAACACAGACTTCATTATAAACCGCAGCATCATAAAAACACATTCATCCCCATAAGGGCATTGATCGAATGTACAATTCTACCAAACAACCACCTTTGTGGATCAGATTACCTTCCTGTTTAATAAAATATCCAAGATCACTTTTTTGATATTTCCCATTTTTTTACGCATATATACGATATACCATCTGATAGTGATCTAATTTATTACAATAAAGAAGAAATCAGTATTCTTTGTCTATGCAATTTATATTTTTTCTACAGCCATTATCCTATCTCTTAAGGCTCTAAAGCTTCGTTATATTCACACACTACCCCAACATCAGAATTTTTTTTACAAATTCTGATGTTGGGGTATATCTTGATTTATAATGCTGCTACGTATACTATCATAGTGAAATCTCATAAACATACGAGTGTGTATCGCCCTTTCTGGTATACACATTTACTTTTTCACAACCGTGGAACTAAGCAACCATTTTTATTGATTCGAATCTGAAAGTGTATGGGGACATTTTGTTATTAGTTAAAAACAACTCTATATGCTTCCTTAGCGAAGAGCTACACATGGATATTTTCACGCTCCTTGTATCATATATTCTGGATTCGCAACGCAATATTAACGCTATAGCGTAAATATGTAAAGGTCTAAAAATGACAAAGACTGAAAAAGATTGGTTCCAACGCTTAGTTGAATTGATAAAAAGTGACGGACGAACAATGATTGAAATAAGCAGAGCTGCAGGCTGTGGACAAAATTACGTCCAACAAATGATAAATGGAGGCAAGAGACCTTCTGTAGATAAACTCATGGCTATTTTGAATACACTGGGAAATGCTAGTGCCATATATGTAATAACTGGTTTCAACATCTCCGATGAAGACTTAAAACTCATAACTTTGATTTCGTCTGGAGATAAAAAGAAGATTGAAGCCTTAAATGTTCTGTTGAATGAGCAGAATCTGTAGCATTTTCTACTTTATCCAATATCGCTTGCTTTTGAGACGTCGATAAAGACTCCCATTTCACAATAATATCAGATAAAGTTGTTTCAAATTTTTTATCATTCTTCATAGTCATACTCCATGTAGTCACACTATATAACGCTAAAGCGTTCAAAATATATCTCATACCTTAGAAAAAAATATTTGCAATAGGCAGTATGGAAGCAATTGTGTACAAACTTATTTTACAAAATCAGATGAAGTTCTATTAGTCATGTACCATAGTGAAACAGAAAGCATCACACGATCCAGACCTTCTTATGAAAATTGGTATAATCTATCAAAAACGCGAATAATGTTACGCAGATCTTGCGATTCGGACCAATAAAAACTAATGTGAAAATATCCCTGAAGACACTCCTGAACTCTATATAAGAGAACACGAAAAAGCTTTTTTGAAAAAAATACATCACAATTTATTCTACATAGCACCATCTATGTTTTTTTAACAATATTGCAAAGCGAGAATATAACAATGTTATAGGAATAAATTCTTATAAACAGAGCCACACTACCTAAAACTCTGTAACACATTTACAGGTAACCTCCCCTCTAAACCCACCTTGTAAATACTAATATAAGTCTCTATCATAAGCAAAAATGATACTATCAAAAAAATAAAACGAATCACCACGCACAATCTTTGTACGTAAATTTTATATAGATTTACAACAAGAGAGAAATTCCCTTATGCAAATGAAGAATTATATTTTAAAAGTATGACTTTGAAGAAGAAGTATACTTTTCCAAAAAACACCCTCCCTGCCAATAATTTTTCATAAGAGAAAAAACTCATAATAAAGATAAAACTCTCTATACGATCAATACGAGAAAAATGTTAGCAATACAAAAAAGTGCTAGGGTTACCGCAATATTGCCAATTCCTTATCAGAGTAAAATCAAAAAAGACATCTGCTCTTCAATAATAATTCGGATCACATGAAAACTCTATAATTTAAACATTAAGCAAAAAATACACAAAAACAGAAAATGGCATTTTAACAAATTTTCCAATATCATAGAAAACATTTCTTACAGAATAATAAAATGCTTATTACAATAGAATCTGGATGATGCAAAGCGATAGAAACAATCACTCAATTGACTTTTCAAAGAACAATTAATAAAATTCTTTTCAAAAAACACGCCACCGTCACTATGAACAATATTTCTCAAGATATTAAATAGAATTCCTTTCTTGGGAAAAAGAAAATATCAACGAATGTTATCATCGTTGCCCCATGATACATATGAATGCCCATAGATCACATTCTCTTATACACTAACCTTTCATCACAATGATGCTATTCGAACGTCTAAAAGACATTAACATCACTTAGAAAAAAGCAAATTTACACTAAATGTTTTTTGAGCCATTTGTTCTGAACAGGTACAATCTTTAAAATTGGTTTTATTGAGGTCTGTTTATTTGCAGAACAAGTATAAATAAACTTATCCAATGAAGCTTTTAGCCTTCTATTTTATGAAGAACACCATATAGAAAAAGTACAAAACAGTATATGAATTAAGAAAGTAAATAGCGCCCCATATCAGTTAATCCAAATGCTAAAAGGTTGCAAATGAGAGAACTTCTTTGATGAGACTAAGAAAACATACCATCATATTAAAGCGACTGAGAGAAAAAACTGCAACAAACAACGACCAAAAGCTTCTAAAACAAACAGGAAAATAAATAAAAAACGAAAAAGGTAGAATCTCAAAACTTTTATATAAGCGATCCATTTTTCTATTGTACATTTCCCTATTGGTGGGCCCGGAGGGACTCGAACCCCCAACCAAGCGGTTATGAGCCGCTGGCTCTAACCAATTGAGCTACAGGCCCTAAATAGGTTGCTTCTCTCTAAACTAAAATGCCCTATGATACAAGAGCTGACAAAGATTATAACCCATCTTTTTCTCTTTTCTATTGGTTTTTTTTTCAGTGCTCTAATTTCTTTACAAAAACTCTTAAAAATGAGAGAATAATTAACTGACAAATATAAAGGTATAGATATGATAGAAAAGAAAATTCAACCACTGAAGAGTTCTCTGGTTAAAACAGTTATATTAGCATTTACACTCTTAGCCACATCGTTGACTGTACGTGCTTATGCTGAAGAAAATAAAATGAAAAATGCAACGATTACAGTGACAGCAATCGGAGAAAGTCAAGCAGCACCGGATATGGCCATTATTAATTTAGCCGTTGTTACCTATGACAAAACTGCCCAAAAGGCATTAGCTTCCAATAATCAATCCATCAATGATATTATAAACGCTTTTAAAAACAATGGCATCCAAGCAAATGATTTGCAAACATCAGGCTTATCCATTTATCAGTCAACCTCTGATAAACACCACGAAAAAAAGAATAATGAAAAACTCTATCATGTTTCAAATTCTTTAACCGTGCGCATTCGTGATCTTACCAATGCTGGTAAAATCTTTGATCAAGCGATGACACTAGGTGTTAATTCAGTTAACGGCATTACTTTTACCAACGCAGATACAAAGCCATTTTATCAAGAAGCACGTAAAAAAGCCATTACTGAAGCCATTGAAAAAGCGCAAACGATAGCGCAAGCAGCCGATTTAAAATTAGGAAAAATTATTGAAATCAATGAAAAGGATGATTACTATCACCCAACACCACGTCTCATGAGTAGAGCAGCAGATGTAAGCTACGCAAATACAAATTTTGCAGGTGGTGAATTAAATTATAACGTGAGCGTCACTGTAGTCTTTGCGATCGATTAAGTCACAAACAAGTTGTATAAAAAATCATATTACTGGCCTTCACGTAGAAGACCAGTAATGTGATAAAGATAATCTTCCTCAGATAATAATTCGTCTTCGTAAATCTCTATTTGTCCGCGTGCAGAAATATGCGCTGTATGTACCGTCTGACAATCCCCTGATACCAATGGATGCCACCAATGAAGATCTTTTCCCTCATAAATTAATCTATAAGCACAACTTTCTGGAAGCCAACGCGCTGTTTTAACTGTCGTAATATCTAGCGATATACAATCTGGTACAATTGATTTACGATGAGCATAATCTCGACACCTGCAGGTTTCCCCATCTAAAAGACGACAAGCAATACTGGTTGCATAAAGATCACCCGTATCATCGTCCTCAACTTTATGGAGACAACAACGGCCACAGCCATCACAAAGGCTCTCCCACTCAGAAATGGAAATCTCTTCTAATTTTTTTACTTTCCAAAAGGGAAGTTCTCCACTCATAAACTCAGACACACCTTTTTTAATTAAGACGATCTATAAAAAATGAAACGTTTAATTTCTATAATTTTATCTATTTCTGTCTCTTAAAAAGATTCAACTCAATGTATACTTTAAACCATGTTCTTAAAAGCTATCTGAATAAAAAGAGAATATTCAAAAATAGCGCATATAAATGAACATAACCTATTGAAACATCTCTTTGTAAACTTAACGAAGAATAAAATGCGTCACCTAAAATGATAGAAAAATTCCGCAAAGAACATACATTTTTCATCAAAAAGTCCGTATGTTGCAATATAAGTTTATTCCTAACAGATCTCATTTCTTAAAAACGAGCCGCGCTATACGCAAGGTAATGTTTTTATCGTTCATTTCTTGAAAGCTCCCCTACTCTCTACTCCATAACCACCCTTTGCCCTATATCTATTCTTCTGAGACAGAGAAGTATAAAGCCCCAAAGCTAAGAAAAACATTAAACATCGAAAACTTTCTAGATTGTTCAAATTCTTCCTATGTTTTTCTCAAGAAAGCATCCAAGTACAACGTGACGCACCACCCCCTTCATTAAGAAGAAGGAGGAAGTTATTAAAATGCACACGAATTCCTTTATTTAAGAATCGAGAAAACTGCGCAATTTTCGTGAACGGCTAGGATGTTTTAATTTACGAAGTGCCTTTGCTTCAATCTGACGAATACGCTCTCTTGTAACTGAGAACTGCTGTCCCACTTCTTCCAATGTGTGATCGGTATTCATCCCTATTCCAAAACGCATCCGCAAAACACGTTCTTCTCGTGGTGTTAATGAAGCAAGAACGCGTGTTGTCGTATCTCGCAGATTAGCTTGGATAGCTGCATCAATTGGTAATAACGCATTCCTATCCTCAATAAAATCACCCAAATGGGAATCATCTTCATCACCAACAGGCGTTTCGAGAGAAATAGGTTCTTTTGCAATTTTAAGAACTTTTCGTACTTTTTCTAACGGCATAGAAAGCTTGCTAGATAATTCTTCTGGTGTTGGTTCTCGTCCAATTTCATGGAGAATCTGACGCGATGTACGAACGATTTTATTAATTGTTTCAATCATATGAACAGGAATACGAATTGTACGTGCCTGATCAGCAATTGAACGTGTAATAGCTTGACGAATCCACCATGTTGCATAAGTTGAAAATTTGTAGCCGCGCCGATATTCAAACTTATCCACAGCCTTCATCAAACCGATATTGCCCTCTTGAATAAGATCAAGAAACTGCAAACCACGATTGGTGTATTTTTTTGCAATTGAAATGACAAGACGCAAATTAGATTCTACCATCTCTTTTTTCGCAATTGTTGATTCGCGTTCACCTTTCTGCACCTGCATAACAATCCGACGAAATTCACCAATCGAAATAGCCGTTTCTTGCGCAAGATTTTGTATTTCACTTCGCAGTTTTTGGATTTCTTTTGCTTCACGCACCGAAAACTCTTTCCAACCAGGTGTAGGCAAAGCAGAAATATAATTCATCCAATCCGCGTCCAATTCACGCCCTTGGTATTCTTTTAAAAAGTCCTCATGGCCAATGCCATAGCTATTGGCAATCCGTTTCAGCTTACCTTCATTATGAATCAATCTCTTATTAATGTCATAAAGCTGTTCAACCAAAGCTTCGATACGATTTTGGTTTAAAGAAAGGGATTTTACTGCTTGAATCAACTCACCCTTTAATTGAATATATTTCTTCTTCTGAGAAGATGTAAGAGCCCCCTCTTTACGCTCTGCCAAACTGCTTTCAACATGCTGATCTTGTAATTTTCGTAATTTCACATAGGTTTGAGCAATAAAATCCAATGTTTCCATAACTTGAGGACAAAGTTCATTTTCCATTGCAGCAAGCGATAAGTTAACATCGTCCTCGTCCTCTTCATCATCGTCTTCAATGTTTCTCTCTCCTGCGCTCTCCCCCATATTACGTATACCAGAAGACATTTTTTCTTCTACGGTCTTATCAACTTCACTTCGCTCAATAACAGGAGCCTGCTTTGCTTCTGGACCAGCATAAGTCGTTTCAAGATCAATAATTTCACGAAGAAGAATACGCTGCTCTTTTAACTCGTCACGCCAGATAATAAGAGCCTGAAAAGTCAAAGGACTCTCACAAAGTCCCGCAATCATTGTCTCACGCCCTGCTTCAATACGCTTAGCAATGGCAATTTCGCCTTCCCGCGAAAGAAGCTCAACAGCTCCCATCTCACGCAAATACATACGCACCGGATCATCCGTACGATCTGTTACTTCGCGTTTATTCGTTGTCGTTGCAATTGCATGGCTAGAGGCTTCTACTAAATCACCCCCCTCTACCGTAACTTCTTCTTCATAATTTTCAGACTCAACTTCATCCTCATCATCCACAACATTAACCCCCATCTCAGAGAACATCGCCAAGATATCTTCAATTTGTTCGGATGTAACCTCGTCAGAAGGAAGAACAGCATTGAGCTCATCCATTGTTACGTAACCATTTTTTTTGGCAAGTTTAATCATTTTCTTGATGGCATCATCAGAAAAATCAAGAAGAGGACTATCCAAACTCGCTTGGTTTGTTACTTCTGCATTATCTTTCTGTTTAACCTTTGTTGCCATACCATAACTCCACTCGATCACTTCACAGTTTCCATGTAACCATAGTTTCCATGTGACCAGTTTTTTTGTTCTCACTAAAATCTACCAATAGTTACCCATATATACTGCCTGTTAAGAGATTACCATTGGAAAGAATACATTTTGTATACGCCCTGACATCCAGACAAACTTGACATCCAGACAAAAACGCGGGAAAACTCCAGAAGTTTCCCCGACACCTCTCAGCCCTTCTGAGATAATCTCTGCACCCTATCGTAAGAACCAATTTCCCGCTTTTCCTAAAATTTACCCGCTTTTCCTAAAATTTAATTGTCATCTTTATAAAAATGTCACTCCACATAAACTTCCTCATCTAAAATTTAAGTGACTGATTCGCATTAAAAAAGCGAATCATTTTATCGTATCTTGTGTATTCCCGTCTATTTTTTCATCCAACCAACTTCCAAATCCTTCAATTAACGCTTCTGTTGCCTGCATCTGCTCCAGCTCATTTTTTACCTCACGAAGCAGATCAAAAACCTCACTCTTAGGATTTTCTACAAGTTGCTCTTCAATATCCTGTAACCTCTTATGTAGGTGGTGTTCTTGAAGATGCAAGTAGACAGCTTGTTTTAATATAGCACGCGCATCTTCTATAGGGGCTCCACCAGGAATAATACGCATACCAATATTTTGCACAAGATGTTTCATACGCTCTAACAGAGCCTTTTGCCCTCTTTTTTCTAAGAACGCAACCATCGTCTCTTTATCATGAAGCTGTTGGTCCCCAAGAATTTCCAACATAGCTTGATGAAAAATTATCAATTGAGTATTTTTTAATTCTAACTCAGAAAGAATTTCAAAATTTTCATACCACAACTCAGGATAGTAAGCTAAAGTAAGTAAAATCACTGCTTCACGCAAAGGGATAGATTGCGAAGAATTTCGTACTATTTCAGAATTTGCTAACAGAGAAAAGGTTTGATCTTTAAAGGTCCTATTTGGTGAAGATTGACCATATCGCCCTTCCTCCCTTTTTTTCGAAAAAGAGGGACGAAAAAAATCAAAAAGGCGTTTTTTTACATCTTGCAAATAATAACGACGGACATCTTCATCCTTAATCGTAAAAATTTGTTGTTTTAGTTGTTTTTCTAGCGCTGCTCGTGCCTCTGGAATTTCAAAATGCTTTCCATAGGTAGCACGCCACCATAAAAGCTCACTCAAAGGAATAGCTTTTTGCAAAAAAGAAGAAAAAAGCTGTGCTCCACCAGCACAAACAATTTCATCAGGATCTTTCCCTTGTGGCAACAAAACAAAGCGTACACAAACCCCAGCCTTTAAAAGAGGCAACACACGATCAGCAACACGAAAAGCAGCTTTTAAACCAGCATCATCACCATCAAAACACAAAATAGGTTCCTTCCCCATCTGCCATAAAAGCTCAATTTGCGCTTCCGTTAATGCTGTCCCTAAGGGTGCTACAACTCCTTCAAAACCAGCTTTAGTCAATGCAATGACATCCATATACCCCTCAACAACAAGGAGTGAATGAATTTTTTCATCGCCAACAAAGCGACTATTTTTGCGAGCTGCTGCCGCGTTATAAAGTATATTTCCTTTATGAAACAGCACTGTTTCAGGGCTATTGAGATATTTTGCTCGTGTCTCTTTCTCTAATGCACGCCCTCCGAAAGCCACCACACGTCCACGCAAATCTTCTATAGGAAACATAATGCGATTTCTAAATCGGTCATAAGAATCCGCGCTCTCCTCATGCACTGAGAGAAGCCCACATTCTTCCATTTGCTTTATTGAAATGCCCCGTGCACTCAAAGCTTCTTTCAAAGCTGTACGCCTTACCGGTGCAAAACCAATGCGGAAACGCTCTACAAGCTCTGGTGTAACACCACGTGCATCCAGATAACGACGTGCTTGCGTACCTTCTTTATCGCGTAAATTATATTGAAAAAAATCTGTAGCAATTTTCATCACATCATAAAGGTCAGCTTTTTCCAGTTGACGTTTATGACTTTGTGAATCCAAAATAGGGAGTTTTATTCCCGCAAAATCAGCCAAACGCTCTACACTTTCTGAAAAGTGCAATCCATCAAGCTCACACAAAAAGGTAAAAATATCTCCACTTACACCACAACCAAAACAATAATAGCGCCCTTTATGATCATCACAATGAAAACTTGGCGTTTTTTCACCATGAAATGGACAACAACACCAAAAGTCTCCCCGTGAAGGCTTACTTTTTCGAGGATCAAAATCCACCCGTTGCCCAATCACTGTTGAAATTGGGAGTCTCGTACGCAATTCATTAAGGAAATCGGGCGGAAAACGCATTATCTCTCACAGAGTTTGAAAATTCTTTTTTGCATATTTAACGACTTTAGAGCATAATTCCAATACTTCCTCTTAAGCAGTTGTAAAATTTTAAACCCTCAACTGCATATGTTTTTAGAAATGGAGAATAAAAAGTGATCGAATTTATTGCTCAATATCCGTGGTTAGAGGCTATTTCTTGGCTTGTTATTCTTACTATAGCTGCCCTTTTAGTGAACTTTCTAGGACGAAAATTACTTATTCACGGAGCAAAAAAACTCTCTTCTTTTCTCCCCAAAAATACAACGATCGATATTAATAATGCTATTCAATACATAGCGGATATCATTTCAGCTTTTATTCTTTCAATTGGTGTTAATTTTATCTCAACATTGCCCGATGCATTTAGCACTGTCATCAGTAATGTTGCCAACGCCTTCATTATCTTCTTTGTCGTCCTGACAATTTCTTCCTGTCTCAATGTCATTAACATCCTTTACGAACAACGACCAACAGCACGACTAAAACCAATAAAAGGTTATATTCAAATTGCTAAAATTGCACTTTTTGCTGTTGCAACAATTTTAATGGTCGCTACATTGATTGACCGTTCCCCTCTTATTCTCTTCTCCGGTCTTGGTGCAATGGCCGCGGTTCTCATGTTAATTTTTCAAGATACGCTTCTTTCTCTCGTTGCCGGTATTCAAATTTCATCTACTGATATGGTTCGCGTTGGTGATTGGATTGAAATCCCCAATCTCGGTGCCGATGGTGATGTTATTGAAATTGCCTTGCATACTGTTAAAGTTCAAAATTTCGACAACACCATCACCTCAGTTCCTATCCGTAAACTTGTGACCGACCCTTTTAAAAATTGGCGTGGAATGCAAGAATCGGGTGGCAGACGCATCAAACGCTCTCTTTTTATTGATCAATCAAGTATCCATTTTCTCACAAAAGAAGAACAAAAATATCTTTCCCGATTTAATTTATTAGAAAATTATTTCACACAAAAAGTAGCAGAAATTGATCAATGGAATGCTCAATTAGATAAAAATCATGATGTCTTAGCCAATACGCGCCGTTTAACCAACATTGGAACTTTTCGTGCTTATGTTTTTGCTTATCTACAACAGCATCTAAACATCAACCCTAATATGACCTATATGGCACGACAATTACCTCCTACAGAAAATGGTTTACCCTTAGAAATCTATTGCTTTACGAACACCACCGTTTGGATCGACTATGAACAAATTCAAGGCGATATCTTTGATCACCTTTATTCCATTCTGCCCTGTTTCGGTCTAAAGGTTTTTCAAAATCCAAGCGGTTATGATTTTAATCAAGTATTAAAAGCAAAAGTGAAATAAAAACAATAAACTTCAATTTATTAATTTGAGGCAACCACATTCACAACAACAAAGAAAGAATAAAGTATCATGAATGGTTCATTGGTACTCCTTCATCTTGCCGGCGCTATTTCTTTACTTCTCTGGGCCACACGCATGGTGCGCACAGGAGTTGAACGCGCCTATGGTGACAGACTTAAATATAAAATGTGCCACGTCGTTTCAAAACCATTGTTTGCCGTAAGTTTTGGACTTTTTACAGCAATGATTTTACAAAGCTCTACAGCAATAACACTCCTCGTTGGCTCTTTCGTTGAATCTGGTTTTGTCTCTGGAGTAGCAGGACTTATGGCTGTACGTGGAGGAGAATTAGGATCAGCAATCGTTGTAAAAATTCTCACCTATGACCTCACTCTTGTTGTACCCTTGTGTCTTTTAATTGGCACTTGTATCTTCATGACAACAGAAAAACGTGAATGGCGTCAAATAGGACGTATTGTCATCGGTATTGGTCTTTTGATTTTATCTTTAGAGATGATAAGTACCGCGACAGAACCTTTACGTGAAAGCGAAATTTTACCTAGCATCATTCGTTATCTTTCAACCGATCCTATTTCCACTTTTTTGTTGGCTGCTGGCTTAACCTACCTCTTACATTCATCCATTGCAGGAATCATTTTGCTGGTCAATTTTGCCAACTACGATCTTATCCATACGCAACTCTGTGTTGTCATGGTTCTTGGTGTCAACTTTGGCTCTTCTCTTATAGCACCACTTTTAACGCGCAACGCCTCTCCTAATACCCGCCTCGTTCCCTTAGGAAATTTACTCATGCGTGGGGCAGGGTCAATCCTTATACTTATCTTATTTCTCTCCTTTCACCCTCCCATCACATGGCTTGGCAATAACGCCCCTACTCAAGTGATCAACGCCCATATCATTTTTAATGTTTTCATTCTCCTTGCTGGAATACCACTTTCAAAATGGGTTTTAAAATTAACCACTCAGATCGTGAATATAAGTGCAAAAAAAATGCAAGCCGACAAAACGCTCAATTTATCCGATCAAACAGCTCTTGATGACAGTGTTCTTGATCGCCCAACTCTCGCCCTCTCGAATGTCATGCGTGAAGTCATTCATATTTGTGATCTTGTAGACATCATGCTAGAAAAAATTATGGGACTTTATGAAAAGCCTGATCCCAATATTATTCGTGAACTCAACCAACTCAACACCATATTGGACAAAAAACATATCGCCATCAAACTTTATCTTGCACGATTAGCGGGACAAAAATTATCTGACGAAGAAGCTCTTCAAACGCAAGAACTTCTAGGTGCCTGTATAAAATTAGACCAAGCAGGCGATATCATTATTCATAATATGTTGATGCTGGTTAAAAAGAAACAACAAAAAGGTTTACAGTTCAGCAGCGAGGGCTGGAGTGACCTCCTTCGTTTCCACGCCATTGTACTAGCCAACGCGCATATAGCATTTAACGTTCTCGTCTCACGTGATACACACACTGCACACCTATTGGTACAAAAAAAAGATCAACTACGAAACTTAGAAAAAGAGATGAGTTTAAAACATTTTAAACGTCTGCGTGAAGGGGATCTCAAAAATGTAGAATCATCCAGTCTTCATCTCGACACTGTGCGCGACCTCAAACAAATCAACTCTCTTTTGACCTCAATGATCTACCCCATTTTAGAAGAACAGGGACTTCTTCAAAGTTCTCGTCTACGCAACCCTGCTGAAGAACAAGCAGAAAAAACTTAAACTTTTCAAATAACTTGAATAAAACACACATCACATCGATTATTCAATTTTGAATATGGTCAAGATATTGATTTAGTCAAAATATCTTATTATTCGACAATTTAAATGAGCTTTCTTCATCGTAAGTTTCTTTCATTTAAAATCTATTCATGATGAATTGCTCAAAGTCATTTGCTTGCACATTACAAACAAAGCAGCATGTAGAATAGAACTCTTGAAGAAAGACGTAAAAATGCCTAACCATCTCAAAGCCAAAACTGTTAAACACATAAAGAATAGGTCAAGAGTATGATAGTTCCAACCTAAACCCGCCTTGTAAAAAGGGAACCGCTTCACAGTAGCAGCAAAACAGAAATACTCTATAAGGAATACAAAACCCCACAAAAATGCAACATTTATATCAAGATTGGTAGAGGTTCAACCTATACAGCCATGCTATAACGTGTCAACAAAACAGTTTTCATTTCAAACATCATTGATATCAATTGGCAAGCTCCAAACTTTTAAATATCCATTTTACTTATTACTTTAATCACAATTTTTTTTAATTTAAGAGAGAGCTTAAAAAGCTTATAAATACAATTTATGAGTTCTTAAAACATTTTCACTAATATTTTCTTCTTTTATTCATATTTATCAATTAATTAATTTGTTTATAAATTAAAATGTATTATATAATTTATACTTATTAAGTATTATATATAATATAAATGTGAATATTATTTTAATATAAAGGAAAGTAATAAGTAAAATCTCTAACAGAAATATCCTTTCCACTGGGTAAAAAAGGAATAAACCTTGATTTTTACAAAGTTTACTCTAGTTACAATTTAAATTCAGGCAAAGGAGGGTATCATGGAAAATGCAAACATAGGTTGGATTGCAGCTATTATTATCGGCGGGATTGCAGGTTGGGCTGCACAGTATATTATGAAAAGCCAAACAGGAATATTGTTAAATATTATCTTAGGGATTATTGGCGCTGCGCTAGCAAGCTTTCTTTTTAGTCTTTTAGGTGTAAGTTTTGCTGGTTGGCTTGGCTATCTTATTTCAGGTTTTATAGGAGCCTGTATTCTTATATGGATAGGACAAAAAATTCGATCATAGAGTATTTATTTTTTACACCTTTTGGGATTCAATACAAAACTAGGAAACAACGAGCAGAGTTTAAAATATTCCCCTGTAACTTGTTGTTACCAATTTTGATATGATGGTGAGATGCTTAAGCTGCGATTTTAGGCATACACCATCACCGTATTATAAAACCAAATGCAGTAAAGAACTTTATAACGCACCATTTCATACCTATATAAACTTACGCATATCAGGAGAGATATGTTGCGTTACTTTAATAAAATACGAATTATTTTTGTACCACGTGCGCAAATCCAGCTTATCTCACTGTAATAACAACCCATAAGGTTACAAAAATCACTAACGATGATTAAAAATTCTACCGTATAATGCTTAACACCTATACACTCTATCAACAACACCCTTTTTACCAAGAAAACTCGAAGAGCTTTTTTGCATCTTAAGAAATAAAGAGAGACAGCAAGAATAAAATGATAAATATTTTTTCTAATCTATGAAAGAAAATAGTATCTAAAATAAATATAAAAATTAAATTATAATGTGTTTTTTTAAATTTATTTTTAATAATAAAAATATATAAGTAAAAATTAATAATATTAATGCAAATTTATTATAAAATTAATACACATTATGTGATGTAATATTTCAAAATTTTAATAATATAATATATTTTAGATTTTGCAAAAAATATATGCATTACTATAAACTTATTTATTATAAAGAATACGATCTCCTTTACATCTCAATTCAAAAGATTTGAATATCTCTTCTCTTTCTAAAGTATAAAATAAAGTTTTGTTCCTCTTAAAATTTCCTCTTTATATCATCTTGCATAGATGAATTTTTAGCTCTTCTTTATATGCGTTACAAACGAATTTTAAAGCACGAAACATTTTTCCCATTGCTCTCATGCGATAAAGAAATTTCCGTAATGCATTGTGAAAGCGCTTTGAACAAAACATAATACTTTATTTTGCTTTTTTAAATGAAAAAATCCTATAATATATACTTCCTGCATATCTTCTTTTAAAAACCTTTGCTTTCGATTTTCCCTTTGATATCTTCCTGTTAAAATCTTGCTGCTTTTATACTCCTTGTATTACAATAGAGCTATCTATTTAACCCAACATAACATATGGAATAAGACTTTAGCTGTGGAGTAAAGCGATGTCTGATCTTGAAGATTCCATCTTACCACCTCTAAAGTGGTTTTCTGATCAAAATCCTCCAATACCAGAAAATGTTCGCGATTGGCTCATGGAATCGGGCTCAATGACGCTTCGATTAAAGAAATATTGTACCTGCCTCCAAGTTCAACCACAACGTGAATGTTTTATTACGCGAGATAAATTAACAGAAGAAGCAGAGCATCTCCCCGAAAATGCGCGTTATTGGCTACGCGAAGTCATATTAATGGGAGATAATAAACCTTGGCTCCTTGGACGCACTGTAATTCCACAAGAAACCCTCCTACACAATCAAGCCTTGATGCATTTGGGAACTGTACCTCTAGGACATTATTTATTTAACAATGACAAATTAACCCGCGATTACATTCATATTGGTCAACAAGGTGCGCTATGGGCACGCCGTTCCCGTTTGCGGTTAACGGGTAAGCCATTGTTGCTAACTGAACTATTTTTAACAGATTCACCACTGTATCCCCACAAATAGAGGTTACTCATTTTATTCTGCATAACTTATAGATTTCATATAGCTTATAAGGGATTTAATCAGAGAAAAGAATTTCAAAATCATCTCAAGAACACATTACAAACAAAGACTTCTTTTCAAAAGATCTTTTTATTTCATAAACTCAGCTTAAAAATGTCTCCCCTAGAAAAAACGTTTTAAAGTTCTGATTTTCTTATCATTAAAACCAGCACTTGAATTAAAAAGATACACACCATATTGATAAAACCATCTACGTTTAAATTTTTTGCTGAATAATCACTACTCTAAATATGGTAACTCTTTATCAAACAAATGCTTTGAAACAGCAAAAAAGACAATAATACACTCCCCAAAATTGGAAATCTGTATCAATTAGCTTAATCATTCTGTTTTAAAATTTTTAACAGTGCTGACAATAAATCTTTTTAAAAAAGTAAAAACTCTATAATCTTTTTGTTTTTTAATGGTCTAACAGCTTTGAAGAACAGAAAAATATAATACATAAAAGATATTTCATTGCTCTATGAGAGCCCAAAAAGTTTAGTTGATATCAAAAAGTTATTTTTTTGATAATAGTATGTATGTACAAGATAAATGACATTTATCAACATCCTACTGATTTACAAAGGCGACGCACAATAAAAAACATTTTCCACCCCCCTTGAATTAACAAGATCTATTGCAATTTCTTACGAAGACTATTGCACACTTTAGAAAAATTCATTTGCCCCGCATACCGTTCCTTAAGCCATGCCATCACCTTACCGATATCGCGTAATTTTTCTGCCTTTGTTTGTGCCAAAGCTTCACAAAGAACCTGTTCTACTTCCATCTCCTTAAGTTGATAGGGAAGAAATTCACGAATAACTTCTATTTCTGCTTGTCCTCTCTCTGCCAATTCCAAGCAACCAGACTCTTTATAGGCTCGCATCAATTCTTCACGCTGTTGAAGCATTTTAGTGAAAACAGACTGTATCTGCTGATCATCCACTTCTAGCTTCCCTTCATCATAATAAAGAATATCACGATCCCTAACTGCAGCATTCATTAAACGAAGTGTAGCAAGACGCGCACTATCTTGCGCTTTCAAAGCAGCCCTAAGAGCCCCATCAATCTGGTTACGCAACATAAATTTATCCAATTTTTGTTCAAGAAGAAGATGCCTTTTAACCAATCTTTATCCATCTTGCAATGGAGAATAAAAAAATAATTAAGGACTCGATCTTCGAAAAGCTAAAACAAGACTTTACCTCTTCATGGAATGTACTTATACTGCCTATTTCAAGCGAAACGTTACCAGAATAATATACACAGCATCTGCTAAAGGTATGATTTTTGTGTAAAGTTGATCATTATACCTTTCAGAGAATAAATTGTGGATACATACTATGATACAAGCGACTTCACCCAGCCACCCTTGGAGTATCAAAAAACCGACAGCCCTCTTAGTCTTAGCAGATGGAACCGTTATTGAAGGCAAAGGAGCAGGTGCTACAGGTATCGCTGAAGCTGAAGTGTGTTTTAACACCGCCATCACAGGCTATGAAGAAATCCTCACAGACCCGTCATACACACAACAAATCGTTAATTTTACTTTTCCTCATATAGGAAATGTAGGGGCAAATAGCGAAGATATTGAAGATCTCTCTCCTCTCAATTGTCATGGTGCTGTTGGCGCTATTTTCAAAGCAGACATTACACATCCCTCAAATTATCGATCCAATGAAAATCTTCATCAATGGCTTAAAACGCGTAAAATTATTGCACTTTGTGGTATTGATACACGTGCACTCACAATTCTTATTCGTGAAAAAGGTGCACAAAATGCTGTCATTGCACACGATGCTAATGGAAACTTTGATATTCCTTCTTTAAAGAAACGTGCGCAAAAATGGCAAGGTCTCGTCAATCTTGACCTTACGAAAGACGTGACATCTCAATCATCAATGCAATGGAATGAAAAACCATGGAGTTGGAATAAAGGATACGGTACAAACAATGTGCACAATCTTCATATCATTGCAATTGACTACGGTATTAAACGTAATATTCTTCGCCTTATGGCAACACAAAAAGCACGCATTACTGTTGTGCCTGCTCACACAACTGTAAAAGAAATTCTGGCAATGAACCCTGATGGCGTTTTTCTTTCTAATGGACCAGGAGACCCCGCAGCTACGGCTCAATATGCCATTCCAACAATCAAAACATTAATTGATCATAATTTACCAATTTTTGGAATATGTCTTGGTCATCAACTTCTCGCTCTTACGGTTGGTGCAAAGACCGTGAAAATGCACCAAGGACATCATGGTGCCAACCACCCAGTTAAAGACCTTAACACTGGAAAAGTTGAGATTGTATCGATGAATCACGGTTTTGCCGTAGATTCTTCCTCTTTACCACAACATGTTCAAGAAACACATATTTCTCTCTTTGATGGTTCAAACTGTGGTATTCGAATCATTGGAAAACCTGTTTTTTCTGTTCAATATCACCCCGAAGCTTCTCCTGGACCACAAGATAGCCACTACCTCTTTCAGCATTTTAGTGATCTCATTATGAATTATAAAAAAATATCTTAAAATAAAAAGCCTCACCTTTTAACTTCTCTCCTTTAAATTATATCATCTTCCTACGCACAATTATATTATTTTTATACCTACAACTTATTGAATAAATATTCTTATTGATCATTCTAAAACTAAAAAGAGCGCACTGAATAACTTAAATTTTTCTCCCTCCTCTTCTCTTAAGGTCGTATCCATCAAAATCATTGGCTTCTCCCCCCAAGCAAGGTAAGTGTATCGATAAAAACTATTTTTAAAAAGAGTAAAGTGTCTAAACTTCAAATAAGCATTTGATTCACAATACAATTTTAAGCATTCTATTGTGCATGAGAAGCATAACTCCTCCTAAAGAATAAAAAAATTAAAGTGTGAGACAATGCAACAAATCTCTACTTTTTAAAAGATATTGCCGTAGATGGTTTTGAAAACTGTAAAGCCGAATAAAAAAGTAATAGCAAAACAGAAAACATCTTTTCAATTTTACAACTTTATATTCTTCCAAAATGAGGTTTTCTTTCGATTCCAGAAGTGATGCCAACAAATATAAGCAATATTTTACTTCCAATTTGCCATATAAAATTTGGAATTGTTCATACAATACTGATACATCTAACTCAGATACGTTTTAATCTTTGTTTTCAATATGCTGCTGCATTAGCACTGGATATTAATTTGCAAGCAATAGAAAAAATACGGACTCCCCCTCTACAAACAATATCACAAAATAAAAAAATTATTTTTACTAAATGAGAAGGATATATCGATATTTTATACAACACTTTGTGAAACAAATATCACAAAAAACTTTCTGCCTATAAAATGATACATTTTGTTTATCTTGTGCATTCTTTAGCAAAATAGTACGTATCAGCCCCTCTCAACAAATTAACGTACCCGCAAGGCAAAAATAACTGTCGCAACGACAAGAAGAAAAAAGCCTCCAACAAAAGGAGCACCAGAAAAATAAAACAGTGCATTTTTATCTGTAAAACATTCAAAAAGAAACACATAAAAAACAGAACCAAATGTTAAACTCAACGAAATAACAGATGTCATCGCTCCTTGCAGTTCTCCTTGGACATTTGTCGGTACCTGCGCTGAAGCAATCGCACGTATAGGTGCATGAACAAGATATTCAAGCATTGTACACGCACAAACCATATAAACCATCCACCCCTGCGTCGCGAATGTATAGCCCAGCATAGCAACGGAGGCAAACAAAAGCCCCACTATAACAATATGCCAATCACTCCATCGTTTAGAAAAATAAGGCAAAATGAGAGCGACTACAATAAATTGGCCTATCCCAAAAATACTATAGGAGAGTCCAATAGAAAAAGAACTCCAATCATAGCGTTCTTTTGCAATGAAAGCCCAAATGCTTAACCATACAGATTCCGCAAACCAATAAAGAAAAAAGACCAATAACACCCAAAGAACCATCGGGTATTGTTTCAGATGCCAAAAAGCACCTAAGGGATTTGCCCGCTTAATATCAAAAAAGCGCCTATTCCATAAAGAAAGGGTTTCTGGAAGCATAACCCAAGAAAAAATAAAATTAATGAGTGAAAAACCAACAGCAAAATAAAACGGAATACGCGGACCAAACTGACCTAAAAAACCACCAATAAACGATCCTAAAATAAACCCCAATGCGGATGCAATGCCTAACAGACCAAAATTGCGTGTACGGGTTTTATCATCAGATATATCCGCAAGATAAGCTGTACAAGTTGCAAAACTAGCGCCACTTATCCCTGACAAAAGACGCCCGATAAATAACATAGAATAGCTCCATGCTATAGCACATATGAGATTATCAAGAGCAAAGCAGATAATAGAGAGAAGCAAAATAGGACGACGACCATAACGATCAGAGAGATTGCCAATAACAGGAGCAAACAAAAACTGCATCACTGAATAAGCTGCAAGTAATTTTCCTCTTTCTACAAAAGATGTACTGACCTCTTTTCCAGTTAATTGAGAAAAATACTCAGGCAAAACAGGACAAATGATCGCAATACAAAGAATATCTAACAATAAAGTGATGAACACTAAAATGAGCCCACGCTGAGCAAATTTCGGATTGAGCATTTGGTCTTGCATAACATACACACTATTTTACGCATACAATGACTCCCCCGCTCTCTTTTAACTCCCTTTTCCTTTTAAAAGTATTCTATACTGTATACTTTTCACATACAAAATAATAACAAAGTAAAAATTTAAGTAAGAGTCAAGATAAAACTATAAAATTACGTTTTAATTGGTGTATCTTTAGTTGCTATCTCATTGTCAAAGAATAAAAATTTTTTTGCATTATACGAACAAAATATTTGTGCGACAAACTCATGAACAAAATTTCATGAAACACAGAGTATTTCCAATAGTTTTAGAGACATTACGATGAATTTTATCAGACATCATTTTCCCCTCTCATACCACCGTTTTCAGGAATCTCAATTCCATTGGATACGTTAGATATACTATAGTAATTGAAACCTTTTAAAAGATAAACTCTTAAAAAATTTTCTTACCCTCAGAATATGCTATAAAGTTAAAGCAGCAACACCAGAATAGCTTAACAACGTAAAAAGCTCATCATATTTTTAAAAATATTTATTTGACAATAATTTTGATTAAAAAATAAGTATATTATAGAGAAAAATCCTTTAATTCTATAATCTTAGAAAAGATTCATATCGTTTGCAATTTGTGGAACCTTATTTTATCTTTATATTCATTGATACTCTTAATGATTATATGCTAGCATTAAATCTAAAGATGAACATGATAAGCATTTAAAAAAATAGCACTTTTAGAAATAGTTCATCATGAATTTTTAATTCAAAAATGGTGTATAAAATGCGAAAAATATCCCTATTAATTCTCATATTAATGTTGGTAACAGGATGTGATGTTCAGGATTCTGATTCACAAGAGAGTATTTTAGAAAATAAAATAAAAACACAACAAACAACCAACGTAAACCTAGATCCCTATACTCTAAATAAATTAAATACTCTTCTCAAAAAACGTTCAGAAACAAATTATCAGGAAAAAGGGGCACTAATTGACTTTCTTTCTGAAGCTTTTTTAGGGACACCTTACCAAGCAAATATGTTACATGGCTCAGAAAATACACCAGAAAAACTGATTATTGACTTTAGAGGCTTAGATTGCTTCACTTATCTGGATTATGTTGAAGCATTGCGCAAATCAACATCCCAAACAGAATTCATAAATAACGTCATAAAAACACGTTATATTAACGGTAATGTTCATTTTTTAAATCGGAAACATTTTTTTACAGATTGGGCTTATAGAGAATATAAACTCGCCACTGATATTACCGCTGAAATAAGTCCCCATGCGGTAAAAATAGAAAAATATCTCAACAAAAAAGCTGATGGTGAAAGCTATCTACCTGGGTTGCCAGTTGTGAAACGCACGATAACGTATATTCCAAGTAACTTTATTAATGAGGAGGTTATAGGTCGTTTACAGTCTGGTGATTTCATTGGTATTTATACGAAACTTGCTGGATTGGATGTAACACATGTGGGCTTCTTTATCATGACAGATAAAGGGCCAATGTTAAGAAATGCTTCTTCACGAAAAGAAAACGAAAAAGTCGTTGATTCTCCTTTTATGAATTATGTTGAAAAAACACCAGGAATCATTGTTTTAAGAGCTCTTGAATAACATCATAGCGATATGAAATATCTTCTCTATTCTTAAAATATATACTGTCGTTATTCAGGTAAACATCTAACTTCGTTCAAGCTATACGGATATAATATATTTGTTTACAGTTTTAAGAGAAAAAAGTCGTTTTGATCTAACTTTGTTTATAGGTATGACAAAATCATTTTTGGAGAAATCACGGATTTGTAATCACTTTTACTGGTTGAAAGATTAAAGACAGAAAAGACTCTATTATAGTATCACGCTTTCCTTTCATATTCTCAACCAAGAGTTATCTTTAGATTACCGCTAATCTGATCTTTACGAATATAACGCAAAAAACACAAACGAACGTTTGTAAAAATAAGTAAAAGTAAAGCCAGATATGTTTGGTGTTGTTTCATAAAGTATTTTATAAAAATTCAATCTACCTCTCTAATTTATTGCATATAAATTTTTGACTTTATAGCATTGTTTTCCTTATAAAGTCTTTGCTTTTTGTTATTGTCTATCAATTAAAATAGCTCTAATGTAGAAGCATATTTATGATTAGGATGCACCAATACTGTACGAGTCCTTGTAAAATTTTGATGCCAGATTGGAATGAAAATATGAAAGCATCAATTAAAACCAGTTTCTATCTTTAGCATCATTCTTTAGTTCAGCTTTGCGATTTTCTACAGCAACGACAATAATATCCTTCAAAGAGTAGAGACATGAGCATTATTTTTTTTCATTCTTTAATGAGTCCCCATCCTTCATGCAATAAAGAACACTCTAAACAGAATCCATTGTATCGATAAAACAATACATTTATTAGCAACAATAATGATGATTAATCTATGATCACAAAATTTAAAACCCTATTCATAACTTTTATATAAAATTTATAATTAAATCTCATTAAACTTATTACGAAGGCTTCACTCCTCTTCGCCCTAAGAGACGAAACATCTACTCCCAACAGTCTGTAAACAATCCGTTTTCTTAAATGGATTTAAGCTGCTAATCATTTCATGAGATTCACTTACAAAAGAATACAGCGGTAAGTCCTATTTTGAATATTTACTTCATACTCTAAAAACACTTAATAGATCAAATTTTATATGCCTTATCTCACCACACCTTAAATGACAGTGTTTTAACGAAATAGAATAAATCTTGCCTTAAATACTCTGTTTAACCTTGTATACTTGATTGATGCAAAAATAAAATCAACAAAAGAGCATCATCGTATTTTCGAGAGGTATGAATCGCTCCATCATAAAAAACAGCCCTTATAACATAACAGACAATTCGAAAAAATCTTTTTATATAAAAGGGATCACCGTTGTACCAGGAGGCAATTTTGCCTCATCTTCAGGCTCGACATGAATAGAAATACGCACATTATCAAATTCTTTTTGAAGAACAGCTTCGATTTTATCACAAATTTTATGTGCTTCTCCTACCTGCATTATAGCAGGCACAACCAAATGAAACTCTATAAAAGTAACCCTCCCAGCAACACGCGTCCGCAAATCATGGACCTCAAGCGCACCCGATGCATTTGCAGAAATCAGCTCCCGAATCCGCATGCTTTCATTCAATTCAACGCCAACATCCATTAATCCCTGAACAGCACTTCTAATCACCTTCCAGCCCTGTAAGAGAATATTAACGGCAACGATTATCGCTAAAATTGGATCTAAAGCTCCCCATCCTCCGACAAAACCAGCAATCAAACCAATTAAAATTGCAAGCGACGTAAAAACATCAGTTATAAAATGTACTCCATCAGCTTTAAGAGCCGGTGAGCGATGGAGTTTTCCCTGCCCAATAAGAACCATTCCCCACATACAGTTTATGACAGTTGCAATAAGATGAATAGCAAGCCATATTCCAGGCTTCTGCAACAATTTAACGGTAGAAAGAGCTATCCATGCTTCTCTTAAAATAACAATTGCCGCAATAATAATGAGTACCCCTTCAAGAATTGCGGAAAAATATTCCGCTTTATGATGCCCAAAGGGATGATCATGATCTGCTGGCTTCATACTCACTTTAACAGCCCACCATGCTGCTAATGACGCAAGAATATTAACGATTGATTCCAATGCATCAGAATAAAGTGCAACCGAACCTGTGATGTGATATGCCCAATATTTCAAAGCAAAAACAATACACGCAATAAAAATAGAGTATAAAGTTAAGCTTTGTATATTGATTTTTACATCCATGAACCTCATCCTTTTCTTCACGAAATAGGGAATTAATATTTTCAACCATATCATTATACTTTTGGCATAACGACGATCTTTCCTCAATATTACAGAAGCTTCATCATACAATAAACGCCTCAGCTCACCATTATTATCGTAAAAACTGCTCAGTTACACGAACAGCACCAATAAATAAAGAAGAGAGAAAATAATAGAAAGAAGAGTTTTCCCAAGAGCAATCAAACACATAACCTTCATTATTAATCGTTTTCTGAATAACTTAAAGCCATCTCACTTCTCATAAACGAAAAACTTGTTTTTGCTCAAATCTATCATGATCATGCATTATTTTTCAGTCTTATGATGTGCATTATAACCCATCTATAAGCCATCTTTGCACCTTAGAAAAAATATCTTAGCGCTCTACGGTAATCTTACAGGTCAATAGGATTTTAAAATATGATTTACTAAAAATTTAGATATAAAAAGAAGAACAATGATTACCCTCAAAAAAAAGAATCTGGGCATTGGGGACCCAGATTCTTTTCCCTTAGAAATTAAGGGCATACAGAACTTGGGAAATAGCGGGGACCCAAGACACTGCACCCGATACAAGAAAAATATATGATTCCGTATCAGTATTTTTACATTATACCTATGGTTGTATATTGTCAACATAAATTCTACCATAAGTTTTAAAAAATATTTTTTTATCTCTTCTTTTTAAATAAAACAAATTCTAACATCTGGAAATCATAAGAGAAAAGCACTAAAAATCTCGCATGCATTTGAATATCATAACAATCAATGAAACAGATGATTCACGCCTAAAAGCCTATCATAATATCCGTGAAAAAGATCTTGTTGGACGGCAACATCAATTTATTGCTGAAGGCAAAGTAACATTGTCCGCATTACTACACTCAAAAGAGTTTTCTGCCATCTCACTGCTCATCGTAGCAAACCGTCTCTCTGGACTTCTACCGCTTTTAGAAAAAACACAGCCCCTATGTCCCATTTATTGCGTTCCACAAAAAGTTATGGATAATATCACCGGCTTCCATGTTCATCGTGGTGTTCTGGGTATTGGTAAACGCAAAATACTGCCATCTTTACAAAGTTTTTTACAACATCTTCCAGAAAAAGCTTTGATTCTTGTTTTATGTGGTATCTCGAATCACGATAATATGGGATCAATTTTTCGTAATGCAGCAGCCTTTGCCAGTAATGGCATTATTGTCGACAAAACCTCATGCGACCCACTTTATCGCAAATCAATAAGAGTGTCTGCCGGCGCTGCTTTAAAAGTACCCTATACGCAAAACGCTGATATAGATGACATTATAGCTGCTCTAAACGATGAAAACTTTCATCTTTATGCACTCTCCCCTTCTGCCTCACACACTCTCAAACAAGCCAACAAAAGCAAAAGAATAGCACTTATTTTTGGAACAGAAGGCAATGGCTTACCACTCCACATACTACAACAATCAAACACCTTACGTATTCCCATGACTGACGGTTTTGACAGCCTTAATGTTGCCACAGCCTCAGGTATTGCACTTGCTCATTTTACCAACTTTGACCACTAAAGATGATAACACTTCAAGTTATAGAACATACCCAATGTTGTATGTTATCTACCAGTCTCCAATAATATTGCCGTTCCCTAGCCTTTGAAAGCATTGATAAAAAACATTTTTACATTTTCTTTATCATCACTTTCCACACCCTAACCCCGCTTATGACGTGCAGAAGATATAATTTTGATGGATTCAATCATAAAACAAACTTTCAATGAGAAAATCTTCCGGAAGTCTCTCATTCAAGTTTAAGATTAAAAAATATCATTATAAATCAATTTACTATGCTTTATAAAGCTGTTGTTTTTAGTTCTGAGGAAACAGGATCTTTTGTTTCGAGATTGCATAAAACGCGCTTCAACATCATTTCAGTATCAGCTGCACGTTCTGAATGTGTTACAAATCCTCCCCCAAGAATACGCGCCTCATGACCATTTCCATCATAAAGAACGCAAGCTTGCCCTGGTGCCACACCATTTTCACATTCCAATAAATCAACGGAAAAAATACCTTCTTTATAATGTAAGCGCGCAAGGTGAGGAGGACGCGTTGAACGCACCTTTACAGCCACCTCAATACCTTGAGAAGGGAAATTATCTAACGACTCATCACCAAGCCAATTCACATCACGTAAAAAAAGCTTATGCGTTTCTAACATTTCACGCGGTCCAACAATAACACGTGCATTTTCCACATCGAGATAAACCACATAAAGCGCTTCACCCGTTGACACCCCAATACCACGACGTTGACCAACCGTATAATTAACAATTCCCGAATGTTTACCTAAAATCTTTCCATCAATATGGACAATAACGCCAGGATTAGCTGCTTCTGGACGCAGTTTTGCGATAACATCTGAATATTTTCCTTGTGGAACAAAACAAATATCCTGACTATCATGCTTATTGGCAACCACAAAGCCCATTTCTGCTGCCATTTCACGAACGCGGGCTTTTGGAAGGTCACCAAGTGGAAAACGCAAATAATCAATCTGTTCTTGTGTCGTTGCAAAGAGAAAATAACTCTGATCACGATCATTATCGAGAGGACGAAAGAGTGCTCGATGCGCTCCGTTGGAACGCGAACGAATATAATGTCCCGTAGCCAAAGCATCCGCCCCCAATTCGCGTGCCGTTGCTAATAAATCAGCAAACTTAACCGTTTGATTACATGCAATACATGGTACTGGGGTCTCTCCATGAGCATAACTTTCTGCAAAAGGATCAATAACAGCTTCGCGAAAGCGCTTTTCATAATCAAGAACATAATGCGGTATTCCTAGTGTTTCTGCAACGCGGCGTGCATCCTCAATATCTTGTCCTGCACAACACGCCCCCACCCGATGCGTTGCTTCCCCATGATCATAAAGCTGCAACGTAATGCCAATAACATTATACCCTTCCTTTTTCAAAAGACCTGCAACAACCGATGAATCAACCCCCCCCGACATTGCAACAACAATGCGAGAATCCTCAGGTTGTCCTGGTAAATCAAGACTGTTTAAAAACATGTATTCATTCTCTATTTAATGCTCTGTTTAATGGCTAGCCATATGTTGACATTCTGATGCACGCTCTTTAGCACTTTTACACGATTAATTGTCTTTATATTATTTTTTTATCCTTTCCACAACCATAGGCATTACTTTCTTAAAAGCTGCTGCAAACAAAAAAAGAATGATGGAAATAAGGCATAATGGTAATCGTTTAGGAGAAAACCTTTTTTCTCTTTTGAAAAATCCGGTAAAATATTGCAAGAATCTCTTCTACACACTTCAACTTGAGCTTCTTTTTACATACCCAATCACTTTATTAATTTTTTCTTTCAGCGCTTTTAGCTCTTTTTTAAATTTCATGCTCTATAAACGAATCAAGTCCTTGACTAAAGGTAGAGGATACGAATGAGCAACTTGATAAAAACACAAATGAAATATGTTATTGGGCCAGATGGAAGTCCGCTTACAATTGCCGACCTACCGCCGCAAACAACACGGCGCTGGGTGATTCGTCGCAAAGCTGAAGTTGTTGCGGCTGTCAGAGGTGGATTGTTAAGTCTTGACGAAGCGTGCCACCGTTATACTTTGACTGTAGAAGAATTTCTTTCATGGCAAAGTTTAATCGATGAACACGGTTTAGCGGGATTACGAACGACCAAGATTCAACACTACAGGCATTAAGTTGCCATTGATTAATAACATAAAGCAATCTATAAAACAGCCAAACTTGATAAAAGTTTGGCTGTTTTATACTATATCCAAAAGATAAACCTGAAAGAATGGATTTTTCAATAATTGCTTTTATCATCCAGCCATTAAATTAGCCAACCATTGAATTAGATTGAATCAAAATATCCTTATCATCCGCAGCAATCTTCTTTTCTCGTGCTTCCAAAAGCTGTGCACGTTGCAGCTCTGTATTAGCTTCATGGAGAGCAATTTCAGCATTTGTTTTTTGAAGTTCTAAATCACGAATTGAATTGATCAGATTATCACGTCTTTGCCGCGCTGCACGCGCAAAAGCAGAATAAGCAAAATGGTGAACATCATTGTTTCCAGATTTACGTTCTTCATGAGTAATCTGTGCTTCCAACTCTAACACCATTCGTTCAAATTCTGCGATCATCATCTCAAGCTGTGCAATTTCACGGCGCTTTCCACGCACTTGAAACATCCTCAATCGCACCATATTTTCTCGTGGCTTCATACTCACTACTCCTTGATTGCGCCAACTCAAAACTCGCATTCACACCCAATAAATATCTCTTAGTTATATATCTATCCGACAAAAACAGTCTATTAACTTGAAATTATAATAATTTTTGCCTTGCATTAAAGCATCTGAAAATACAATCTGCTTTAAAGAGCAATAACTATTTCTTTAACTTTTCCCCCATTATAAACTGAAGAGGTTTAAAGCTCAGTAAATAAACACTGAAATTGTAAAAAAGTAATTTATAAAGCTCTTTTACAAATTTTTTTAAGTTAAAGTTTATAGAAAAAGCTCTCCTTTTTTATTATGTTAAAAAATATAGGATTTTTCTAAAATAATTTTGTAGCCTCTTTCAAAAATAAAAATATTTTGTTAACCACTATCATGGATAGTGGGGAATTTAGTAGTGATTGTTACGCGTACTACTGAAATGTTCATAAACGCTTTGTTATAAGTGTTTGATTTAATGAATTGTTTTTATAACAGTGGTTTTGCTAACTGATATAAAATAGAAATGCTCCTTATGATTCGTGAAGGAGCAAAGTGAGGGATCTAAAATGCGCGTATTATTAATTGAAGATGATAGAGCAGTTACTCAAAGCATTGAGTTGATGTTAAAGTCGGCTAACTTTAATGTTTATATCACTGATCTGGGTGAAGAAGGTATCGATTTAGGAAAACTCTATGATTATGATATCATTTTGCTTGATCTGAATTTGCCTGACATGTCAGGGTATGATGTCTTGCGGACTCTAAGGTTGGCAAAAATAAAAACTCCTGTCCTAATCCTTTCTGGTATGAATGCCATTGAAGACAAGGTTCGTGGTTTTGGCTTTGGAGCAGACGACTATATGACGAAGCCTTTTCATAAGGATGAGCTCATTGCACGTATCCATGCAGTTGTTCGTCGTTCAAAAGGACATGCACAATCGGTTATTGTTACCGGAGATCTCACCGTTAACCTTGACACAAAAACTGTCGAAGTTGCAGGGCGCCCTGTTCACTTAACCGGTAAAGAATACCAAATGTTAGAGCTTCTCTCTTTACGCAAAGGTACCACCCTTACCAAGGAAATGTTTCTCAATCATCTCTATGGTGGAATGGATGAACCAGAACTAAAGATTATCGATGTTTTTATTTGTAAATTGCGGAAAAAATTGGAAGCAGTCTCTTCCAGTGTAAATTACATTGATACAGTTTGGGGACGTGGTTATGTATTACGTGATCCAGTTGAAGAGAACGTACGAAAAACCGCTTAAGCAGTGAACATGCACATTGTAAAATCTCGGAGTGTAGCGGGCCGAGATTTTTTCCCGAGATCTTTTCTCTGTTAAAAGTAGAGAACTCGCACACTAAAAATCTCATATAGAAAGCGCTTAAAGCTTAAGAAGTAACCACACCCAATTTACACATATAACCTTATCGCTCATAAGTTCAATCGAAGCCACTTTTCCCAACACAGCTTAAGCGCTTCTCTCTTATTCAAAGCTTTTTTACACTTTCTAAAACAATACAACCATCACTTTCATCAATATTTATTTTCATCTCTGTCATCTGAGCAAGTAACATTGTGTAATAAAATTGGATGACATGTGCATCAATAAGCTCTTCTTGAACTTCTCCACGAAATAACGCAAGAAAATGAGGGGGTATACGGAGAGTTCTACCGAAAACCTCAAATCGAAAAGAACGTTTATTTTCTTCTTGCAAAATCATAACAACAATTTCACCACCACGAGAAACTGTTGCGTTTGCAATCAATAATAAATTAAGCAAAAGTTTAACTTCATCTTTTTCTAACAATAAAGAAGAAGCTTGCCATTTTAAAGTTGCTTTTTCTTCTTTCATATATTGTTGAGCAACCTGCTCTGCAGTCCGTGTATCTATTTGTCCTCCACTTGCACCAGCAAAACCAAAAGCCAATCGCGCAAATTGTAGACGTGCAGCAGCACTCGCAACAGATAAACGCACCAATTGTAAAGCATCTTCTTCAGCTCCTCCTTCATCATAAAGCTCCATTGCATTTTGAATAGCCCCCACAGGTGAAATCAAATCATGGCAAATACGACTACAAAGCAAAGCAGCAAGATCCATAGGTTTCAAAGAAATATCTAACGTCATAATGATTGAAAACTCCTAGATTCAAAAAAACAAACTTTATTTTAAAGAAAAACTCTTAACATCTGATGCATAATAGGAAACATTAACAATCATGCTAAAAAATTCAGAAATAAATTCAAGAATTTAAATAACCTTATATCTTATTTTTTATTTGAATAGAATGAAATTTCTAATATTATCTTTTTGTTTATCACTAATAAAAGGAGAAAACTCCATGGCTCTCTCTCTGCTCAAATACTGGTACAAAAATATTATATCTTTAATCTTCCTTTTATTCATCACCATAAACACTACACAAGCTCGACTAAAACCAATAGAGCAAAACGAACCTCATTATTCACTCCAAGAAATTATTGATTCTGGTCATATTTTTTTTGGAAAAACAGCCAGTGGTCTGGCTGTTGCAATTCAAAATATTTTTTCAAAATACGGTTATCCCAATGCCTATATTTTAGGAGAAGAAGCTTCTGGTGCCTTTTTTGCTGGATTAACCTATGGCGAAGGAATGGTTTTTACCAAAAGCTATGGTCAACATAAAGTTTTTTGGCAAGGTCCCTCAGTAGGATGGGATTTTGGCGGCCAAGGCTCCCGTTTAATGATCTTAGTTTACAATCTTAATGGCATAAATAATTTATGGAGACGCTATGGTGGTATTTCAGGTTCGGCCTATTTAATTGCAGGTGTTGGTTTTCATGTCCTAAAATACCATAATACCTTGTTAATCCCAATACGTACAGGAGTCGGCGCACGCCTTGGTATCAATATAGGATATTTAAAATTAACACATAGACCGACATGGAATCCGTTTTAAACGGTTTCTTATTTGAAAAGGGGTATTATGCTTATTCAATCATTTCTTTTTTTTATACTTGGAGTTGCTTTCACTTCCTGGTTACTGGTGCTTTTATCTCCTTTTATTTGGCGTAAAGCCGTTCATTTTGCGTATAAAGATGTTTGTGCGAAAATGCCATTATCACTCGCGGAAATAGAAGCAAATCACGATTTTCTTCGTGCACAACATGCTGTAGAATTAGCAAACAACCAACAAAAGTACGAATTTTTGCAAAAAAAATATGTCCAACAAAAAATACAACTGAGCCAAGTAACAGAACAATTTTATCGGCTATGCCTCCCCACAAAAGATACTCTCACCAAAGAAGCGATAGCAATCAAACAAAATATCGCCACACTACACACTTCCAAAGGAAAGACAAATGATGCGTGAAAAAGTCGCACACTATCAGCAACGCTTACAAAAAATCCAAACTCATGAGCTGGACACGACCGCTAACCACCAATTGCTAGAAGAACTCCGAGAAGAAACAAAAGAACTTGCAGCAACATTGGCAGCTCAAATAGCGCTACAAGAGGGGAATACATCACCCATCAACACATTGATTCAAAAATCCAAAAGCAAAAATGACCTAGCATCACGTATTCGCCAAAAAATAACTTTTCTCTCCAAAAGCCCTGTTAAATAAGTTATCTTTTAAAACACCTTAAATGAAGAGTAAAATCAACAAAGGTTCATTGTAACTTTCATAACCCAAATCCTTTTTACTAAACGTGACTTTTTTGCTAAGCTAAAGGACAAAGTTTCTTAGCCCATACCGTTCTGTTAAAAAATATCTTCTTGTCTAGAAGCTTCACTTTCTAATCATATCACCGCTCTAAAGGACAACATTTCATAGGTCCTAGAAAGGAAATAATACCAAAACATTGGCCACACACTCTAACAAAAAATACCTTCTAAGATGGATCACCAATAAAGCTTTGACCATAATTTTAAGGATAAAAACACGCTCTCAAGAGTGATAAAAATCTCTTATTTTTTTGATAATCATATCCTGATCCGTTTGTGTCAAGTAAGGATGCATTGGTAAACTTAAAACACACTCTCCTAAAGACTCTGAAACAGAAAGGGAATCTTTTACATAAGGGAAGTGTTTATAAGCTGGCTGTTGATGTAAAGGAGTTTTATAATAAATCATTGTAGGGATAGAATTTTTTTGTAAAAAATCTTTTAATTTATCCCGTTCTTTTACCTTAATCGTATATTGTGCATAAGCAGAACGAATATTTTCTCCTATTTCTGGAACTGTAACAATATCTCTTAAGCCATTGGAATAGCGTTGAGCAATTTCTACACGCTTTTCCATTTCATCTTCAAAAATCGCAAACTTTTCTAGTAAAATTGCAGCCTGAATGCTATCTAGGCGCGAATTCATACCAATACGTACATTGTCATATTGCGTTTCACCTTTACCATGAAACAAAATAGAGCGTAAAAGTTCTGCAAAATGATCATCATTGGTCATCATAGCGCCTCCATCACCATAACATCCTAATGGTTTTGCAGGATAAAAACTTGTAGCAGCCACATCACCAAAAGCACCACACATAGTATTATCGCTTCTCCCCCCCATAGATTGAGCAGCATCTTCAATTACAAAAAGATTTTCCTTTGCAGCCACTTGAGCAATTTGCATATAGTCAGCAGAAAGCCCAAATAAATCAACGGCAATAATAGCCTTTGGCTTTAGACGTCCCTCTTTTTTTACCATTTCGATAGCGTGAGAAAGTTTTTCAACATCAATATTGAATGTATCAGGTAAAACATCGACAAAAACAGGTTCAGCCCCCACCAAAGCAACCACTTCAGCCGTTGCTGAAAATGTAAAACTAGGACAAAAAACAGCATCCCCTAGACCAATATTTTTAGCCATAAGAGGCATCTTCAAAGCATCTGTTCCATTAGCACATGCAATCACATGTTTAACGCCAAGATATTCTGCCAATTTCTCTTCAAATTCTGTTACTTTTGGTCCCAAAATATACTTACCACTAGCGACTACATGCGCAATTGCAGAATTAATTTTATCTTCAATACGCGCACGCTGCGCCCCAAGGTCGATGAATTGCATATTAACTCCATTGATCATCACAAGAATGCAAAAACGCTACCTATCTCTTTTATCTATCATAATTGACATCAGCAGCTGTTAAAATCCGTAAAACCGCAATAGCATCATCACCATTTGTACGAGGTGATTGACGCGTTTCAATACAATGAAGGAAATGCCGTAATTCGCAAGTAAGCGGCAAATCTTCACAAACATCAATATAATTCAGCTCATCCATGCTAAAAGCCCACTCTTGATTTTCTTTCCAAACGGCAAAATGGTGCATTGCCAATTTACGACTCCACGGTTCCATATCATCAAAAACGAGTATAGCCTTTGTTCCAACAACAGTTAAACGCCTCTCACGATAAGAACTCAAGCGTGAAGTAAAAAGATGACTACGCACGCCATTTGGAAAAATCATATGAATATGAGAAAAATCAGAAATCTGATCAACGACAGCAGCCCCCTCACCGCGAATTTCGGAAGGTTCACATCCTGTCAACGCCAAAATCATTGAAAGATCATGAGGGGCAAGATCCCATAAAGCATCACTGTGTGTGTGAAATTTTCCAAAGCCTAATCTATGAGAATAAATATATCGCACATCTCCCACATCTCCGTTTTTCACCAATTCACACATTTTTTCAAAAGCTGGATGAAAACGCAAAATATGGCCCACCATAAAAACTCGCTCATAGGCCTCAGCCTCCTGAACTTGGCGTTTAGCATCAGAAACATTCAAGGCTATTGGTTTTTCCACCAAAACATCTTTACCATTTTTAACAGCACGGAGCACATTTTGCGTATGCAATTGTGGCGGCAACGCTAATACCAGCGCATCAATATCTCGATGAGTAAAAAGATCATCTGGTGTAATAACCTCTACACCATACAGTGTTGCAAAACTAGCAGCACGATCATTATCAATATCAGAAACTGCTGCTAAAGCCCCGAGAGAGTGGAGTGTCCGTATATGATTTTCACCCCAATGACCGCATCCTAAAACCGCTACACGTGGCACCATTTTCATGCCTTACCTTACTTTATCATATGAAAATTACACTTTTACATATCGAGGATAAAATAGAATGACAAGAGAAAAGCTTAAAAACGACGCTTGACATCTTACTATTCTACCCCTTATATCCGCAAAAGATGTAATTATTGACAATTATGATTGCTTATTTTGGCGGAGTAGCTCAGTAGGTTAGAGCAGAGGAATCATAATCCTTGTGTCGGGGGTTCAAATCCCTCCTCCGCTACCATTACTTTTTTGTTGTGTGTGTAGCTTACCAACTGTAGCTTGTTTGTAGCTTTGTAGCTTGCCAGCGGTGTAGCTTGCCAGCGGGTTTTGTATATTTTGCCACTAGGTTTTGTACCAATTTATTTTTTCTCAAAGAGTTTTAAAGATGTTCTCAAAGGGTCTTCAAATGCCTTTCAAAGGATATTTAAAGCTCTCTTTAACGCATTTTTCTGCTCCTATTTTTCCAAATCACTAAAGCATGTAAAGTCGGGTTGAAAGGCAAGGGGAACGATTCCTGTCGGACCATGGCGTTGTTTTGCTATAATAACCTCGGCTTTACCCTTGGCTTGCTCCATTGCCTCTTGCCATTTGCTATACTCAGCAGTGCCTTCTTTTGGTTCTTCATTTTTGAGATAGTATTCTTCACGATAAACAAACAGCACAATGTCGGCATCTTGCTCAATTGAACCAGATTCACGTAAATCGGAGAGTTGTGGACGTTTATCGGTTCGGTTTTCAACTTGACGCGAAAGTTGTGACAGAGCAATGATGGGAATATTGAGTTCTTTTGCAAGTGCTTTTAATCCGGTGGTAATGGCTGTAATTTCTTGAACGCGATTTTCTAATGAACGCTTTGAACCGCTTGTCATGAGTTGGATATAATCGATAATCAAGACATCTAGACCATGTTGTCGTTTGAGACGCCTTGCACGGGCGGACAATTGTGCAAGGGATACACCACCTGTTTGATCAATATAAAGAGGGATTGTTTGTAAGGAACGCATTGCGTAAATGATGTTGGTAAATTGCTCTTCTGAGATATTACCACGACGCATATCAGAAGAAGAAACCTTTATTTGTTCTGAGATAATGCGAGTTACAAGCTGTTCGGATGACATTTCAAGTGAGAAGAATCCTACTATACCCCCTTCATTGGCTTGGCTGTTATCATGACGCTTGCAAGCATTGGCAATATTAAAAGCAATATTGGTCGCCAGAGAGGTTTTCCCCATACCAGGGCGCCCTGCAAGGATAATTAAGTCAGATGCTTGTAATCCTCCCATTTTTTCATCAAGGGTTTTGATATGGGTAGCTATCCCTGAGAGTTTTGAAGAACGCTTTTTTGCAGCGCTTGCCATGTTAAGTGCTTTTGCAATGGCTGTATTAAAGTTTTCAAACCCGCCCCCATATTTGCCTTTTTCGGCTAACTCAAATAATTGATTTTCAATCGTTTCAATTTGTTGGGAAGGTGTGAACTCCAGAGGCGCATCAAAAGCTGTATTGGCAACTTCATTGCCAAGATTAATCAAAGACCGGCGGATAAAAAGATCGTAAATGACGCGTCCATAATCTTCAGTGTTAATAATAGTGACTGCCTCTGTGGCTAAGCGAACAACATACTGGTATACAGTAATATCTCCAACTTTTTCTTCCATTTGGATATAGGGCTTGATTGTAATGGGGTTTGCAAGATGACCCTTTTGAATAATTTGTAAGACAATCTCAAAGATCTTTTGGTGTAGCGTTTCAAAAAAATGTTCTGCTTTGAGAAAGTCTGAAACGCGATCGAGTGCATTATTATTAATCAGGATTGCTCCAAGTAATGCCTGTTCCGCTTCAATATTATGGGGAAGTTGACGAAAAGAAGAAGCAAAATTATCTCTTGGATTTTCTGTTTTTAGCATGTTTGATGTTCTCATTGCTTTCTTTTCCCTTGTTTGGTGCCTCGAGTGTGATTTCTGTTGTGTATCCGCTTTGTTTTTCATAGCGGTGGGTGACGGTTGCAGCTTTCCATGGCCCATTGATTTGCCCACGAAACCCTTGAAGGATGAGAGGTTGATCCGCCATGATTTCAGGGCGTCCCTCAAGGGTCAAAGAACCACTGCCCACAGCACAACACAACCTGTCCGACTCGGAAGCAGCAGCAGCTCGTGCTTCCTCCTCACAAGTGTAACAAGTCCGTAAACGCCGCACGGGACCGCTAAACCCTGTCTGATGTTTGACTTGGCATTGCTGCCCTTTTGAGCGATCAAAATAAGAAGCTTCAATGGTGCCATATTGCGTGCGTGGCTCTAACGTGAATTCCCAGTTAGAACAGTCATGCTTATGGATGTCGAGTGCTGGTAAATTGTCCCCGCTTAAAAACAAAAACTTATTGTCCTTGATCAAAAAACGTGCCCGCATGCGATCGGCAAGGCGGGTTAAAAAATCAACAGCCGATTGATCTGTACGAATCACATAAGGCAAAGTTTGTGTGGTGAACTGGGGACTAACCTTTGCTTGATAGCCATGGCGTTTGGCAAGTGTCTCAACAATCTCACCAACAGTTTTGTGATCAAAATGCTCACTCACCTGTTCTTTGAGCTCTTTACGCATCGAGGCACTTTTGCCACAAAGGCGCAAAATCTCTCCATCACTGCCCCCACAACTTACAACTGATTCGACAACAAAACACCCCATAAATGCACTGATGCTGTTCTCATAACCAAAGATCACCTGGAGAGCGTTGCCCGTTTGTGGAACCTCTAAAT